>CAZBZX010000276.1:0-6308 GCA_964496465.1 uncultured Bacteroidales bacterium | reverse complement strand
TTTAAGGTTTTTAAGGAAAATTGGAACATCATTATTCATAAAATTTTCCTTTTTATAAGCAAGGGTTTTATTATATCCATCTTCTGATACAAAATATCCTATCCCTCTTTTGTTGTATATAATTTCTTTTTCCTGTAAATAGGTAAAGGTACGCATAGCTGTATTTGGGTTTACCTCTGTTGAAACAGCTATTTCACGAACAGATGGTATACGGTCACCTTCATTCCACTTTTTTAGTAGAATATTTTCGCAAATAATATCTGCAATTTGAAGGTAAATGGCTTGATTTTCTTTAAATTCCATTTTACACCTCACTCTCTTTTAATTTAAAATACGAAACCAGTAAAATAAATGGAGCAGATAAATACCAAAAAAGTATTTTAGCAATTACTGGAAATTGGGCTTCAAAAAAATGGATTATTCCAGGAGGAAGATCTTGAGTTTCAAAACTTGCATGGTTTATTTTAAAGTTCCCAATTATCCCCCAGGCAAGGAATCCTGTAACAAAAGTAAGGGCCATGCCAATAACAAACAATGAAAGCAATGTTTTTAAGAATGCATTCTTCTTAAAGGAAGCGCTCCCTAAAATAAAAGCAGATTGAGTTACAATGTAAACACCGCTTGACAAGAATATATATTTGAACTCATAATTAAATACAACAAATTCAAAATTCATAATTAAAGAAGCCACTATATTTGAAATGGTAGAAATTATTACAACTAACAGAATACCTGCAATACTGTATAATACTGAACTGAAAAGCCAACCTGCTGTTAGTTTTTCAAAATTTGAAGCAGGTAGAGTTAGATATATATATCCCGTCCTTATATCACTCAGTTCTTTAAATATTTTACTAGTAAAAATATAACCGCCAATAAAAAATACTGTATAGAATAAATTTACTTGCTCAACATATAAGCACTTTTTATTTTCAATTGCTATAAGTGTAAAAATGACAAATAATACTGCTGAAATTGAACCAAGTGCTGTATAAATTGATTTATTATTTAACATAAATTGCCTTTTAAGCAAATTCATTAATCGTTTTATGTCGAAAAAATTATTCATTTTTTTAAGTTTTATTTTAATATTTCATTAAATGTTGATGGGTTTGAAAGCACACCATTAAATAATATTTCAAGTTCAATTTTAGTTTCGGTTGCTTTTGATTTATTTTTAATTATTGCAGCTTTTCCTCCAAAAATTTCTTCAGAATATAAAATTTCATCATTACTTGAATCTTCTTTTATTGATTTAAATTGAATTTGCTGAGAAATTTTTTCAACCGAATAATTGAAAATAATCTTACCTTTTTCAATAATTACGATATTGTCAATTAAGCTTTCAAGATCACGAACCTGGTGAGTAGAAATAATAAAGCACCTATCATCTGTAATAGATGAAGCGATTGTTTTTCTGAACTGTCCTTTTGATGGAATATCCAATCCATTTGTTGGTTCGTCAAAAATTAAAATTTTTGCATTTGTGGCTATTCCAAAAGCGATTAAAAATTTCTTTTTCTGACCAAATGAAAGATTTGATAATTTTTCATTCTCAGGTATGTCAAGTTCTTTTAACAGATTTTTGAATAAATCCATTGAGAAATTAGTATAAAAACTTGCATTAGCTGATACATATGTATTTATTGAGACCGAAGGAAGATAAAATTCCTCAGGAATAATGTAGATATCATTCAGCATTTCTGGTAAACGATGGTTTGGATTATATTGGAGTACACTGCAGTCTCCTTTACCAGGATATAATAAACCACAAATAATTTTTAGCAAAGTGGTTTTACCTGCGCCATTTTTGCCTAATAAACCATAAATCTTTCCTGGTTCAAGATTTAGGTCAAGCTCATTGAATAAGGAAAAATCCTTCCTGTATCCGAATGTTAATTTATTTATTTCAATCATAATTTATATAATTAGTGTTCTACTAAACTAATACACTACAAAAGTATAATTCTTTTTCAGAATTCCAAAATTATTTTTAATTATTTTTCTTTTCACTGAAATTTAGCTAGTTATAAATAAAGAATAAATTATTTTAAAAATATGGGTAACTTTTTATTGGTTATTTGTATTAATAATTGAGCCGAACGTTAAAATTAATTATTTGGAAATTTACACCCTATAATATATTGTTCGGCTTATTTTTTAATATTTCATGTAATGAAATATATCCTAATTAATACAAGTTTCTGGAAATTACACGCAATTTTAGGATATCTACTTGCGATATAGTTATGGATTAACAATGAATGGTTTTTAGACAGACCGAATCAGTAGTTAGTTTATTTAAATTTTGAGTTTGGCCAATATAAAACCTATTCGTTTTTTCAGATTTTAAAATATAAGTATAATACATAACACAAAAATTAAAAAAGCCTCTTTAATTTGAAGAGGCTTTTCGGGTGGAAGACCGGGCTCGAACCGGCGACCTTTGGAACCACAATCCAACGCTCTAACCTACTGAGCTACATCCACCATTTAAGGATTGCAAAAATAAATATAATTTCAAAAGAAATGTAATATTTTAAATACTTTTTTAAATATCAAAAACTGATAAAATTTTTATAAATTTCCAGCTGAATAAATAATAGAGTATGAGTAAAGTATTAATTATTGGAGCCGGTGGTGTAGGAACAGTTGTGGCTCATAAAGTTGCTTCGCTACCTCAAGTTTTTTCAGAAATTATGATTGCCAGCAGAACAAAATCAAAATGTGATAAGATTGTTGAAGCTATTGGTGAAGATATTAAAACAGCAAAGGTTGATGCAGAGAATGTTCCTGAATTAATAAAACTTATTAAATCATTTAATCCGAAACTTGTAATAAATGTTGCGCTACCATACCAGGATTTAACTATAATGGATGCTTGTCTGGAAACAGGAGTAAGTTATTTAGATACAGCTAACTATGAGCCGAAAGATGAAGCTAAATTTGAATATAAATGGCAATGGGCATATCAAGAGAAGTTTAAAAAAGCTGGTTTAACGGCTATTTTAGGTTGCGGTTTTGACCCCGGTGTTACAAGCGTTTTTACTGCTTATGCAGCGAAACATCATTTTGATGAAATTCATTATTTAGATATCGTTGATTGTAACGCTGGTGATCATGGGAAACCTTTTGCTACAAATTTTAATCCTGAAATAAACATTCGTGAGGTTACTCAAAAGGGGAAATATTGGGAAAATGGAAAGTGGGTTGAAACAGAATCCCACGAAATTCATAGGCCATTGAACTATCCAAATATTGGACCGAAAGAATCATATTTAATTTATCACGAAGAATTGGAGTCGTTAGTTAAAAATTTTCCTACTCTGAAAAGGGCAAGATTCTGGATGACATTTGGACAGGAATATTTAACACATTTACGCGTTATCCAAAATATCGGAATGGCAAGTATAGAGCCAATAATTTATGAAGGTAAAGAAATTGTACCAATTCAATTTTTAAAAGCCGTTTTACCTGATCCTGGTGAACTTGGAGAAAATTATGTAGGTGAAACTTCAATAGGTTGTCGTATTAGAGGATTTAAAGATGAGAAAGATAAAACATATTATGTTTACAATAATTGCAGTCATAAAGAAGCCTATAAAGAAACCGGGGCCCAGGGAGTAAGTTATACAACAGGAGTTCCTGCAATGATTGGAGCCATGATGTATTTAAAAGGACAATGGAAAAAGCCAGGTGTTTTTAATGTGGAAGAGTTTGATCCAGACCCTTTCATGGATGCCTTAAATAAATATGGATTACCCTGGAATGAATTACATGATGTTGATTTGGAATTATAATTAATTGTTTTAAATGATTGACTTTTCAAAAATACCTTCCCCTTGTTATGTAATTGATAAGGCACTTTTAAGAAAGAATCTTGAAATAATTAAAAATGTTGCAGATAGTGCAGAGGTTGAAATAATTATGGCATTTAAAGGTTTTGCCATGTGGAAAACATTTGAGATAATCCTGGAATATATTTCAGGAGCTTCAGCAAGCTCGCTTAATGAAGCAAGACTAGCAAATGAAGAAATGGGTTGCTTTGCGCATACTTATTCTCCTGTTTATTCGATTGATGATTTTAGTGATATATTAAAATACAGTAGCTATATCACTTTTAATTCATTAAATCAATTCAATGCATTTTTACCTCAAATTAAAAGTTCGGAAAGAAAAATTTCTGTTGGATTAAGAATAAATCCAGAATTTTCTGCTGTATCTACTGGATTGTATAATCCCTGTTCGCCGGGCTCACGACTTGGAATTACCGCTGACAATATGCCAAAAGAGCTTCCTGAAGAGATTGAAGGATTGCATGTTCATAATTTATGTGAATCAGACTCATTTGCATTGGAAAAAACGTTGGGAGCAATTGAAATTAAATTTTCTAAATTTTTAAAAAATATAAAATGGATTAATTTGGGAGGTGGACATTTGATGACAGGTAAAGATTATAATATTGATCATCTTATTTCTATTCTAAAAATTTTTAAAAAGAAATATAATATTGAAATTATTCTTGAACCTGGGGCTGCTTTTGTTTGGGAAACTGGATATTTAGTCTCTACTGTTTTAGATATTGTTGAAAATAAAAATATAAAAACAGCCATTTTAGATGTTTCATTTACCGCACACATGCCCGATTGTTTAGAGATGCCCTATAAACCAACTATTATTGGAGCAACAGATGAAATGAAAGGGAAACCAACTTATCGATTTGGTGGAAATAGTTGTCTGGCAGGAGATTATGTGGGTAACTGGAGTTTTGACAGGGAATTGAAAATAGGAGAGAAGGTGGTTTTTAAAGACATGATCCATTATACTATGGTAAAAACAACTATGTTTAATGGTGTGAACCATCCGTCAATTGGAATGTGGACGGAAAATAACACTTTTCAATTATTCAGGGAATTTGGTTTTGAGGATTATAAAAATAGACTTAGTTAAAAATATGTAATTAGTAATATAGCGCAAATTCTAAATAAGTAATAAATACTTTTTACACAACAAATCATGCAAATTGATAAAAGCAAAATAAAATACTGAAAAGTTAGATCGGATGAGATTGAATTACGGTCATGCAATATGAAGAGTTGCCGATTTGTTTTTACTACTTCATTCCTAGCCACTAATGTACAACTATTTTCGGAATTATCAAGTTGCGATATACCGGCAATTCATTATATTGCGTGTATACTGGTGTTTATTCAAGGCTTTTTATTTTATTGTCTTGCACTAAGCTATACATTTCTTTCAATCCGTACTGAAGTTGCTTACGGAGCACAAATTTATTTATTTTTTTTCCGAGAAACCCCTAATGCCCTTGGGCATACTGGGCTGACTTTGTTAGCTCTGAAATTTACAATTAAATATGTTATCAACGCTGCTCCAATCCCAAAAATATTTGCATCTAAATCTAATAGTAAGCTGATGTCCGAAATAATTAACGATAGAGTAGTACTTCCCCCAACTATCATTGAAGAAAGTGCAGCTGTTGAATTTGGTTTCTGTGTAAATAATGCTGCTAATACAGGGATTATCATTCCTGATACCATAAATGAGTAAGAGTGTAGCATTAATTCTAATACGCTGGTCATTTTCAGTGCAATCAACAATGCAAGTACACCTATTATCAATGTAAGTATTTGTGAATATCGAAGTCCGTTTTTTGAATTGTGTTTTTTTAGTACATCTGTTACAATATTTCCCGATGCAGCCATTAGGCAGCTATCAGAAGTCGACATTATTGCAGAAAAGTAAGCAGAAAGTACGATGCCTAAAAAACCAACTGGTAGAATGGTTCTTAAGAGTACTGGTAAACCCATTTCTGCATCAATATTCGAAATAGTGTAACCTGTAAGAATACCCTTTTCTAAAGCTACCCTAGCAAACATTCCTAATATCACACCAATAAACGCCATTATAGGATATTCAAATAAACCGGCAATAAACCATCCCCTCTGCGCTGTTTTCGTGTCTTTTGCTGCATATATTCGTTGATACAGAGTCATACCTATAAACCAAATGGGTATAATGGTAAACATCCAATTCACAATCTTTTGCCATGAGATAGCTGTTAAACTCAAAAATGATGGTTGTAGCGTTGAAGTTATGGCTTCCATGCCTCCAATTTTTACATAAGCAAATGGAAGTCCGACAAAAATTAAACCGACCATTAGCACTATCCATTGTACGGTGTCGGTATAAATTACAGCTTTTAACCCGCCTATTACTGTATATGCAACTGCAATAACCCCCATAATGAGCAATGCTTGATTTAAGGATATACTCGAAAATGTTGATGA
>CAZBZX010000275.1:0-6334 GCA_964496465.1 uncultured Bacteroidales bacterium | reverse complement strand
AATTCACTTATAGAAACAGGATATAAATAAAATTCAAATTTCCGGCCAGTTAATGGTTCATTAATTTCGTTTGATAATTCAAATGAGGATGAACCAGTAACTATAATCTGTTTTTCGGGAAAATTATCATGAAGCATTTTAAGTGTAAGACCAATATTTTTAACTCGCTGAGCTTCATCAATAAAAATCATTTGATTTTCACCCACAGTTCTTTTAAGTTCAGAAAAAGTTATTCCGGATAATGTTTGTGATACTTCAGGAAAATCGCAATTAAGAAATAATGAATGTTCTTTGTTGTTTTCATAAATCTTTTTTAACAAAGTGGTTTTCCCAACTTGTCTTGCGCCATATATGATTATTACTTTATTAAGTTGTAACCTTTCATTAATTAAGGTTTCTGTTAATCTTTTTATCATAATATATTTTTTATTAAAAATATGATAAATTTTTATAATCTCAAAATTTATAGTAAAAATTGATACTATGTTATCAAAATTTAATGTAAATATTGATAACATCATTTCAGCATTTATACTAAATTTTATCATAAACCATATAAAGGTTTACAGGCACCAGCAGGAATTTACCTATATCGTATGGAAACCGATGGATATAACGAAACTAAACAATTAATTATTCAGTAAATAAATAAATTAATATTTATATAAAAACCCTGCAAGCGTTTAAAACGCTTGCAGGGTCAAAAAATTAAATTACATAATCGCAAAATTTATAGTAAAAGTTGATAGTGCCCTCTCAAATTTAATATATTTTAATCCCAACCCTCCCAAGCCACTGCCATAGGACGAGTCAGGCTATTGAAAAGGGGCTTTAATTAGTCCTCCTTTCATAGAGTAATTGCCTATTATATGACAAAATTACTTTTTAAATAATAACCTATAAAATTAAAATAGAATTAAAAATCTAATAATTGCTTTATCATATGACAAGTTTTATTTCGCTGCAAATATCATTTTAGCTTTTATAACCATTATGATTGCAACGGTTTTATTAGATTACACATGGTTCCCGGGTTGCGCCGATACTGTGTTGTCGGGATCAGGATTACTCGGAACTACATATATTAATGCCCTGCGGGCAAAAATTTAAAAATTGAGTAAAGAAGTAAATATTTTGAGTATGTAGGACTAATATATTTGTAGAATTTGAATATGAAAATTTTATGTGTTCCACGAATTGCATTAGATCAGGGCTATACAGTTATATGGAACGCAACTACCAGCCCATATAAAAAAACTTCTATGAAACAAGCATTAAAAAAAATCATTACTTATTACACAACCAAGCTTGCTGTTTTTTAACTATGTTAGTTTTGTATCTTAGCTGTATGGTTCCTGTAAGGTAGCTGTAAGCTTCATTAAATGAAAATTCTTAAAATTGACTATGCCCGCAGAGCCAAGGAGTATTTCGGCAAAAAAGCCGAAAACCAAATTTTCATTATTTTACCCCTCTGTCTATAAAGGGATACGTCGATGACGACGACGAAGAAAGAGGCCTGTCTGCCGACTAATGTCTATAAGTTAAGGAAATTTTTAACCCTAAACCTCCCGAAACCACTGCCATAAGCGGGACAGGCAAATTCGGGACAGGCACTTCTCAAGGGGCTTTAACTTTATTACTAAAATTTTAGCCCTCCTTGATAAGGAGGGTTGGGGAGGTTTCTTAAAATATTAGCCCTCCTTTTTAAGGAGGGTTGGGGAGGTTTTTAATTTATTAGCCCTCCTTTTAAAAGGAGAGCCTGTTACTCTAAAATAGGGAGTTGGGAGGTTTATTAAAAAATTAAAAGCGAAAAACCTTACCAACCTCTTTTATAATATCCTTAAATTCTACCCATCAAAAATCAGGTTGAAAAATATTTTATCACCTAAATTTTAGTTAATTTTAGATAATTAATAATTATTAGATTCATTTATCTGTAATTATCTTATAACCTAAACTATTGCATAATGAAAAAAGTAAGCTTACTCCTAATAATTGTTTTGTGTTTAACTAACATTTCAATTTTTTCACAGGCATTAAATGGGACCTATACAATTGGTTCTGCCGGTAATTATACAACTATAAATGAAGCGATTGATGACTTAAATGCAATTGGGGTTGATGGCCCGGTTGTTTTTGAACTTATAGATGAAGAATACAATTTAACTCCCGATACTATTGAAACCATTTCGGGAGCTAGCTTAACAAATACAATATTAATAAAACCTTCTACAGGTGTTACACCAGAAATAACAATAACGGGTACATCAACTATGTGGGGTTTAGTATTTAACGAAACAAGATACTTAACTATTGATGGTTCAAACAATGATATTACTAATTCAAGGGATTTAACATTTAAATTTCAATCTACTGTATCACATTCATATCTTTTATATTTCTATTCATTTAGCGGAGAAGTTATGGACTTTGCTATAAAAAATTGCAACATCATTGGTAATGGGAATAGTCAATACGGAATTTCAACAAATATATCAACATATTCGGTCAGGCGAGTATTAATTGATAACAATCATATTTATGATTTAGGATATGGTATTTATTTCAACACTTCTGAACCATCTATCTCAGACGATATAACTATTACAAACAACACAATTGGTCATAATGACGATGATTCGACAGTAACAACTTGGGGAATTTATCTTTTTCAGGTTGAGACGGGATTAATTAAAAATAACCACATTTTTAATATAAAAGCTACTGAAGCAGGTATAACTTATGGATTATATATTACCGATTGTCCGGGTTTGAAAATAGATCAAAATTTAATACATGATATTGTTATTCCAGCTTCATTCAGTTCTGTTCAAGCTTCAGGGATACGAATAGATTATTCCTATGGCGGTTCGCCAGCAAATACAATCATAAAAAACAACATGATCTATCATGTGGCTTGTGATCCGGGTGTCAGTGTTACAACAGCCATGCCTTGCGGTATTTATTTAAATTATTCAGCAAGTCCAATGTCTGATGATATTAGAATATACAATAATTCTATCTACTTAACCAATGATGACACCAGTAGTTTAGATAATGATAATGCCTTTTCTGCCGGATTAGTCGCTGAAGGAAGTGGTTCTTATATAGATTTCAGAAACAATATTATACAAAATGAATTAGGCAAAAAAAATGGTGCTTCAGCTACAAGTACCAAAGGTTATGCTATATACAACGGTAGTATAAGCAGCCTTTTTTCTACCTTAGACAATAACATATACTACATAACTAATCATGATGAAAATTATATAGGATACATAGATGTGGATATTGATAATTTATCGATGTGGCAATCATATGTTGGGGGTGATTATAATTCATATATACAAGATCCTTATTTTGTTAGTGAAAACGATTTACATATACAGTCTTCCCATGCTATGGAAGGAAAAGATATTAATGAAGTTACGAAAGACTTTGACAATGAACCCCGGTTACATAACCACATAGGGGCTGATGAGCAGGTTGACCTGTCAGTTGTAAATGGTTATACCATTACTTCCGATACTTTATGGAGTAATGAAGTAGTGCAGGTTAATGGGGATATTACCATTGCAGACGGGGCTACACTTACCATTGCTGCTGGAACATATGTTGAGTTTCAGGGCCATTATGAAATTGAAGTTCTAGGTGCAATTCAAGCATTTGGAGCAAAGAATGATACAATTGTTTTTACTGTTAATGATACTACCGGATTTAGTAATATTGATACAACGCTTGGTGGTTGGTATGGTATTCGTTTTAATAGTGTAGTTGAAGCCAATAATGATTCGTCCATTTTTGAGTATTGTAAATTTGAATACGGAAAAGCAGCTAGTACTTCTGCAGATAGATATGGTGGGGCTTTATATGTTACAGGCTCTGATGAATTACGAATTTCAAATTGTTTGCTTAAAAATAATAAGGCTTCACAAGCTGGCGGTGCAATAGCTTTTATCTCTTCAAATAATATTTTAATAGAAGAATGTGTAATATATAAAAATACTTCTGATGAAAATGGTGGAGGTATATATAGACAGGATGGTTCGTTAACTGTTTTTTCCAGTAAAATATGTAATAATATTGCTTTTTACAGTGGTGGTGGATTAATGGGCGTCGTTGGAAAAACAAAATTAGTAAACTGTTTAATAGCAAATAATTCGGTCATTAGTAATAATGGTGGTGGTTTGGCTTTTTCTAGTTCTACTGATACGTTGATAAATAACACAATTGCTTATAATCATTGTAATGTTGCTAATACAGGTGGTATTTGGAATAGTTCTGGTTCTAGTGAGTATTTGTATAATAATATTATTGCGCAAAATACTAATAGTGGAAGTCCTAGCAACTATACTAATGCAGGCAGCGCTTATTTTTATAATTGTAATATTGATGATGGTGAACCTATAAACACAACGCTTTGGAGCAATTGTATTACTGGAGATCCTCAGTTTGTTTCGCCAACTACCAGCTATGGTGTAGATTATGATGCATTAAAAGCCAATTGGGCCCTTCAAAATACTTCGCCTTGTATTGATTCCGGAAAATTTGATTTTACTATTGACAGCATTGGAATTTCAACCGACTTATCTGGGAGGGCTCGTATTTTTAACGATACAGTTGATATTGGGGCTTACGAATACCGGAATTTATTTGTTGATGATACGTTAACAGGAACAGTTATTTGGGAGGCCGATACTGTTTTTGTTACTTCAAATTTGTGGGTTGCTTTTGGAGATACTTTAATTATAAATCCTGGCGTTGTAGTTGATGTATATGACTATATGACTGCAGGAATAGATGTTCAGATAATAATAGATGGTACGTTGATGGTAAATGGACAGCCATATGATTCAGTCAAATTTATTCCATATAATAATACAAGTTATTGGAGTGGTATATTTTTTGATCAACAGGGAAGCGGAAAATCTATCATAAATTATGCAAGTATTGATAAAGGGAATGGCGACCCAACTCAAGAAGGAACTGTATATGCAAATAAAGTCAATGTTGAAATAAATAATTCATCTTTTTATGGAGGTAATGAAGGTTCCAGTGAGCATATAAGGCTCGATAGTACGAATAGTATTATCAGAAATTGCTATTTTAATTTAACGCTAAGCCTGGGAATAAAATTTGAAAATAATGACAGCTCTTTAGTTAACTCTTGCTATTTTGAAAATGATTATGGACTAATGGCAGGATATGTTCCATTATATATTGATTCATCAAGTGTACTGATTGATAGTTGCTACTTTATTAACAACGATCCGGAATATGTTTTTATAAATAGTGCAGATATGTATTTAGGTTATAATGATACGAGTATTATACAGAATTCATATTTTAGTCAAATGTCACCTATAGTTTTCAATATGTTAAATGGGGGGTTTATTGTTGAAAAAAATAAATTTTATAATCCAGAGTCTGTGCTTGATGTTTATGATGGAAATGGAGATATCTATTTTATCAATAACGAAGTATTTTATCCATCATCAAAAGAAGTTACTTCTTATCCTGTCAATAATAATGGTCTGGTAGATATGTTAATAGAAAGTAATACCGTTTTCTCGAACAATGCATCTATAGGCTTTTTCTTTTCAAATGGTGGGGGGCATGCCGAATTCTTTAACAATATAATTTGGGGATTTAGTAATTTTGCTGACACCGTAAACAGCACATACAATGCAACATACAATTGCTTGAGTGATGTGACGGAAACAGGAATGGGAAATATTGATTCATATCCTAATTTTAAGGATACAACTGATTTAAATTATGATCTAAGCTTAAATTCCAATTCCATGGTTATAAACAGGGGAACACCTGATACAACCGGAATGAGGCTGCCAGTCTCTGATTTAAATAATGATCCCCGTATTTTTAGTGGCAACACACCAATTATCGATATGGGAGCTTATGAGTTACAGGGCGAGCCAACTGCCTTATATGTTATGGATACAATAAAAATGGATGCAACTTGGAATGTTGATACGGTTTATGTGATTGATTCGTTATGGATAGCCAATGGGGTAACACTTACTATTGAACAAGGGGTTGTTGTAGTAATTTATGATTATGTAACAAGTAGTGGATTTGAAATACCTATTATTGTAAATGGAGAATTGCAGGTTGAAGGAGTGTTGGGCGATAGTGTTCAATTTATCCCTTATAACCCTGCAAGTTACTGGGGAGGTATTTATTTTGCGCCGGATGCTAGCCATACATCGGTAATTGATTATGCTATTTTTGATGTTGGTTATGGTTACCCTTCTACAGGTGGAACTGTTTATGCTGATAAAGTTGTAACTAAGGAAGGTATGAAGATACAATT
>CAZBZX010000274.1:0-6346 GCA_964496465.1 uncultured Bacteroidales bacterium | reverse complement strand
TCATTTCTACCCATTCGCGAGATAAAGATTTAGGTGGTGTTTGATGATAAAATTCCAGTGCATTTAAATCAGCTAATAAGTTTTGACTGATTTTCCCTTTTTTACCAATTTCACCATTTTTATCAAAGTCGAAACCAAATTCACTAATTAAACGATTTAATACAAAATTTACAGGACAAATATCAAATGCAGCCCTGCTGTCTTCAATATCAAGTGAAATATTTGCAAAACCACCAAGATTTAAACAAAAATCATATTTAGAAAATAAATATTTATCTCCAACCGGGACTAATGGAGCTCCCTGTCCCCCTAATGTAACATCCCATGTCCTAAAATCAGAAATTGTTGTTATTCCCGTAGTTGAAGCAATCCGTGTTCCCTCCCCAAGTTGAAATGTAAAATTATCTTCAGGCTGATGAAAAATTGTATGACCATGAGAAGCGATAAAATCAACTTTGGTATATATTTTCTTAATAAAATCTTTTAACAATATACCTATATATTCGCCATAATTTTGATGCAATTTTAAAAATTCAGCAGCAGGCAGTTTATGGGCAAGTTTTAATCTGCTTTTCCACTCATTAGAGTATACATAGGTATGTGACTTCTCTATTGAAAAGCTCCAATTCTCATTATTTTTTGTAAATATACAATAAGCAACATCAATACCGTCTAGCGAAGTTCCAGACATTACACCTACAGCATAGTATTTCTCCATAGTAAAAAATGGTTAAATAGCACCTCCAAAATTCTTCACAGCCCTTTCTATCGCATAATAAAGCACTCCCATTAAATTCTCACCTAACTTTGGTATATCTTCCTCTTTCAAAGGTTTAATAATGCCTTCCAAAAAATGGTCTTCAACTTTTTGAGGAGTACTGGCTTTACCAACTCCAACTGAACTTCCAAGCGGTAAAATACCAATTTTATCATACGCTTCAATTTCAACAATTACTTTTGGTGTTGTTTTACCCTTATATAGAATAGAATTTTTCGCCTCTTTTGTTTTAGGGGTAGTAGTTTCAATTTTTATTGTTATTTTTAAATAATAGTTTGAATTACCATATTCCTGAGCTTTTTTAATAGATGTAGAAGGATAGCCATATTTACTATAATTAATATTTGATGTATATGAATTAAATGGTAATATGTCTATTTCATACTTCTTTTCAAGTTTTTCTTCAATATAAGGGTACGCAATATCAGATATTTTGCCTTCAAGCTTGTCTTGTTTTTTACCAGTATAAGCTCTAATCGAATTAATTAAATCATCTAAATCACTTATTTCTTCTCTAAAATAATCATCTATTATTACCTCATAAGAAAAAACTGCAAACTGCTTATCTTTTATACTTCTTGAAAAACTGCCAATAAATAAAAAAAATAAAAAAAATGTAAGTAAAAAACAATTAATCTTTTTCATATCATTCTATTTTATATTCAAATGAAATTCTAATTAATATTTGAATTTCATAAATCTAATTTTAAATAACAAATAATCAAAGATATTATTTATAAAATGACGATTCAAATATTTCAATGTTATTCTTATAATCGGAAACTATCAATTTCAATTGATGAAGAATATTATAATCTAACCTGTTTTTGTCAAAGATATAAAAAAGCATGTCATTTTTTTTATCATATTCGAATAATACCCATTTGTCATCAATAAATCCATTATAACTCATTAATCCTGAAATTTCATCAACAATCTTAAACTCAATTCTTTCTTTATTTGAAAAATCATTTTTAGATTTATTAATAAAATTATGTGGAATTATTTTAGGTGGAATAGTGTCAACTATTAATACAAATTTGCCAAGGCTGTTCGGATATGCAACGATAAAGCTATCTTCATAACTGCTTTCAAATTCATCATATTTATCGTCTTCTTCATCCTCTTCTAATCGACAAATAACTGTTTTATCTTTTAATTTATCTGGGATAGTTATAGGTTTAATTGATAATTTATATTTTTTATGAACTGGCACATTAATGTTATTAATATAGTAAATTGGGGAATTGTATGTGCTATTTTGAAAATCGACTTTTGCATAATTAAAACAAATGGTATCATAAAAAGTATTCTCAGGAAAATAAATTTTAATGTCACTTTTATTAATTTCATTTGATTCAAAGCAAGGCATCACATTCAAGCACTCAATATTGTTGGTATTTTTAAATTCTTCTTTTATTAAATTTTGAGCAAAAAACTCTAAATACGAAGTGTTTTCATAAATATCTTTTATTATTATTTTAATCTTTACAACCTCACTATCCGGAATTATTATTCTACTATTATTAATTATATTTTGGTATACACTTAATAAATTATCAGGATCTTTAAATAATTTATGAACTTTGCGTTTACTTTCATTATTAATTTTATAATCCATATAACTATTTACATACCTGGTTTCATTAAATGAAATATTATTCAGTTTTGCATAAAATATTTGTTCATCATTAACAAATAATTCCAAAGAATAAATTCCACACTTATTTCTCGAATCATTTAATAAATCATAAACACCTATTCCTAAATTAAATATCCCACGAGTTGCAATTGTATCTTTTATAAGTTTATATTTTCTTCCATTTTTAAAAATAGGATATTCAATAAACTCCCGCGAAGCTTTTATGAATCGGTCAGAAATTATAGGATAAATAAACAATGAAAACATTTGAGGAGGAATAGTATCAGGTATAGTATAAAAAGCTAATGGATTAATTGGTATTTCAGAAGTAGTTTCCCTGATTTCAAAATGCAAATGTGGCCCAAAAGAATAGCCGGAATTACCAGAATAGGCTATAATATCCCCTTTTTTAATTTCAAATGTTTCTTTTCCAGGAAAATCATCAATTTCATAACTCCGGTTGTTATATTGTAGATTTTTCACATATTCTTCAATTTTCGGTGAAAAATGGTCTAAATGACCATAAACACTAGTATATCCATTTGGATGATTAAGGTATATTGTCCTCCCATAGCCAGTAATTCTAATTTTTAGCCTATAAACATAACCATCTTCAACAGCATAAACCGGAATGCCAGTCTTTCCTTGTGTTTTGATATCAATTCCAGAATGAAAGTGATTCGTTCTTAATTCTCCATAATTAGCAGATAATCGAATCGGGATTTTGAGAGGCAGATTGAAATCATTTTCCTTATTAATTTGAGAAAATAGGCAACTATTATAATAAAACAATAGTATAATACTGAAAATCAAACACTTAAAATAATTCATTAATTTCCCCTCATTTCTTTTAAAATAAATAATATGGTTCAAAACTAGTTTTTCTAATTTAATTTGAAAAATTTAGATTTATTTTTTTGAAATTGTTAAAGCAATGTTAATTTTGTAATTAGAATATATTAAATATATGAGTGATTTAAATGGTGAAATAGTTGATAGTTTAAAAGAAAAAATTTTAATCCTTTTAACAAATTATAAAACCATAAAAGAAGAAAATAATAAATTAAAAATAAACAATAAAGAACTATCTGAAAAACTAAAACAAAATAAAAAAGAAACTTTTGAACTAGAAGAAAAGTATAATAATATAAAATTAGCTAAAACCTTAATAAGTGGCAGTGAAGATACTCATGAAGCAAAACTAAAAGTAAACAGAATTGTACGGGAAATAGATAAATGTATTGCTCTTTTAAACAGATAAGATGTAAATATGGATGAAAAGTTATCAATAAAAGTTAATATTGCAGATAGATATTATCCTTTAAAAATTGAAGGTAAGGATGAAGAAAAGATCAGGAAAGCAGCAAAATTGATAAATGAAAAGATTTTACAATATAAACAAAAGTACATTGACAAAGACATTCAGGATTTTCTTGCGATGGCAGCTTTACAATTTGTAACAAAAACCATTGAAATGGATCATGCTGTAGATAATTCGCAGATGATTGAAGATCTGAAAATTTTGAATGAGGAGTTGGAGGGATTTTTAAAAGAGAATTAAAACGTTCTTATATATAATTTTTGCCCGCATTATTTCTTTATTTGCTTGTGGAACTCAACACTTTAACTATTGGAGTTTAGCTTAGATAGTCTAGGTCAGGCCAGATCCCGGTTCGCCGGGAATCCAATTAATTGGAACACTGGATCACCGAAATTTATTTAGCGATTCCACCCATGTTTAATTGGGGTTTTAATAAGAATTAGAGAAATTGATGCGGGTTTTTTTATTTAAAATAATATAGCTATGGATATAAATATAATTTATGGAATAATCGCTTTTGGATGCGGATTAATAATTAGCTATTTCATATGGGATATTCTTTTAAAGCAAAAAAGTAAAAGAATAATAGGCGATGCCAATATGGAAGCTGAAGTAATTAAAAAAGACAAAATTTTACAAGCCAAAGAAAAATTTTTTCAACTTAAAGCAGAGCATGATAAAGTAATAAACGAAAAAACAAGTAAGTTTATTGAAGCTGAGTCTCGTTTTAAACAAAGAGAATCAGCATTTAATCAAAGAGTTGAAGAAATTCAAAGGCAAAAAAATGAAATCAATGCGATACGTGAGAATTTAAATTCTCAAATTGAACTTGTTGAAAAGAAAAGTGATGAATTAGAGAAACTTCATCGACAGCAAGTTGAGCAATTGGAAGCAATATCAGGACTTTCTGCTGAAGAAGCAAAAGCACAGTTAATTGAATCGTTAAAAGATCAGGCCAAATCCGAAGCTATATCGTACATAACTGAAATAATGGATGAAGCCAAAATGACTGCGAATAAGGAGGCAAAACGAGCTGTTATTCAAACTATTCAAAGAGTTGCCACAGAAACTGCTGTTGAAAACTCAGTTACTGTTTTTCATATTGATAATGATGAAATTAAAGGTAGAATTATTGGCCGTGAAGGTAGAAATATAAGAGCTCTTGAAGCTGCTACGGGTGTAGAAATTATAGTAGACGATACTCCTGAAGCAATAGTTCTTTCAGCTTTTGATCCTTTACGAAGAGAAACTGCCCGATTAGCTTTACACCAATTAGTTACCGACGGTCGAATTCATCCAGCACGAATCGAAGAAGTTGTAACAAAAGTGCAAAAACAACTTGAAGAAGAAATAGCTGAAATTGGAAAACGTACAGCTATTGATTTAGGAATACATGGTCTTCATCCCGAATTAATAAGAATGGTTGGTAAAATGAAATACAGGTCATCATATGGGCAAAATCTTTTACAGCATTCCAGAGAAGTTGCCAACTTATGCTCAATTATGGCAATAGAACTTGGACTTAACGCAAAAACAGCTAAAAGAGCTGGGTTACTGCATGATATTGGTAAAGTGCCTGATGATGAGCCGGAATTACCACATGCAATTTTAGGGATGAAACTTGCTGAGAAATTTAAAGAAAAACCTGATGTATGTAATGCAATTGGCGCACATCATGATGAAATAGAGATGAATACTTTAATTGCGCCTATCGTACAGGTTTGTGATGCTATTTCTGGTGCAAGACCAGGAGCCAGAAGAGAAGTGGTTGAATCTTATATAAAGCGATTAAAAGGTTTGGAAGAACTTGCTTTATCCTACCCTGGGGTTCAAAAAACATATGCTATTCAAGCAGGTAGAGAATTACGAGTAATTGTAGGAAGTGAAAAAGTGACTGATCAGGAAGCTGAAGGACTTTCACTCGAAATTTCAAAAAAGATTCAAGATGAAATGACTTATCCGGGTCAGATAAAAATTACAGTAATAAGAGAAACCAGATCAGTAAGCTATGCTAAATAATATGATATTAATTTTTTACAATATTTAATTTACCCGAATATAAAAGAAAGTAGGTAATTTCTGTTTTTACAAATAAATTTCTTGTTTATCTAGATGAAAAATATTCAAATGGTTGACCTGCAAGGTCAATATCTTAAAATAAAAAATGAAATTAATAATGCTATTCAGCAAGTAATTGATTCTACCTCTTTTGTAAAAGGTCCAATTGTTAAAGAATTTGAAAATAATTTGGCCTCATATCTTAATGTTAAAAATGTAATTGCCTGTGCAAATGGAACTGATGCTTTGCAAATAGCCATGATGGCATTAGATTTGAAATCAGGAGATGAAATAATTACTTCTAATTTTACATTTATTGCAACGGTTGAAGTAATTGCTTTGCTTGGTTTAACACCTGTTCTTGTAGATGTAGATCCTGATACATTTTTAATTACTCCTGAAGCTATTGAAAATGCGATAACTCCTAAAACAAAAGCTATTATTCCCGTCCATTTATTTGGTCAAAACTGTGATCTTGAGAATATTAACAAAATTACAAAAAAATATAATTTACGGGCTGTATATTGCAAACAAAGAGCCGGGCAGC
>CAZBZX010000273.1:0-6395 GCA_964496465.1 uncultured Bacteroidales bacterium | reverse complement strand
TGTGCCAGTACGCTGTGGACAACTGCCAATCGTCGACGCCCTGCGCTGCAACGTGACTCCAGGTCTCCTTGACCGGGTCCAGGTCATCCCAGAAGACAAGGGTGCCAGAGCTATATCGCACCTCTATGCTTGAGGCCGTGGCTCCTGCCCTGACCTTCACCCCAGAGCTGGTGAAGCGATAGTCAGCTGAGCTGGCCGGCATGCCATCGACGAAGACCTCGACGCTGCCCTGCGGCACGCTGGCCCAACCCGGGATAACGGCCTCGACAGCCGTGTCAGGATCAGTGACTCCGCTGATCCCGAACGTAGCGACCCTTGTGTCTTCGACTTGGCTGTAGCTAGGCGCGATGGTGACTGCAGAGCGCAGCACCCACCAATCGTAGACCCCGACCGCGTTGGTGCGCCACATCCTCGGCTTTGTCGCACCATAGGTGACATACTCGCGCTGCAATCCAGTGGTCGACAAGTTATGCCCGTATAGATTGACCACCGCGCCGAGGTCATAGTAGAAATCGACTGCTGCTTGTATCGTTGACACGGAATGGTTCCATTCCAGGGATTGCGCAATGTCGCCCCCTATGTACCAGTCGCTGACCGGAATCGTCACGTGCGCATATCGCACGCTCGGGTCTCCGTACGAGAGGGTCCAGTGTGGGAAAGGACCGATCTTTTGCTCTCCCATCGTCGCAGTCCCGAGCTGCTCGAGGATGTCATTTGATCCATCTCGTGCGCTGTTAAAGAACGGAGAGACCCACGTGCGGGGGCAGTTGCCCGCGGCGCCACATCCAGGCCGGCCGTTGTCCAGACCGGCCAACCAGCCCTCAATGTCCTGGAAAGACGTCGAGATCGACGCTTGCGCATAGGCTTTGCCGTCGACATAGCCCGGCGGACTTGTATCCAGGGCTTCGTCTGGGCCCCAGTGCCAGTAGCCATACGAGGTGGGAGTCGCGGAGGGGTCAACGGGCGTCCGCAGGCCCCCGTTGTGCGAACCGATCGTTGCACCGTAAAGCGATACCGCTCTCTGCAGGCCCGCGATCGCTGCGGCTTTCTGCTGTTCTGTCAACTGGGTATCTTCCGAACCCTGCCGGAGCGTGCCCGTGCAAAAGTAATAGTCGCCTGCGACCCCAACGGAGTGCTCGAACTCGGCAGAAGCCTCGATGGCAGCTATCGAGTCGGCATAGTTCTCCAAGTCGTGACGGACCATGAAGACCGCGTCGTATGGATACTGCCACGGGCTGAGTTTCAGAATCGGCAGATCCGCGGACTCGAATGCCCACTCGATCGCCTTACGGAAGATGACATACGCGTACATGCCCGGATCGAAGCCGCCATGCCCGATCAGTGGCTGGAAAGCGCCGTGATAGATGAAACGCCCCTGCCCGTAGCCTTTGGTTGCCAGCAGCGGACCCGAATCACCAGCGGCGATGACTTGAGCATCGGTGGCGGTTACCTCCCACACATAGTGCTCCCTGTGGAAGTCCAGATAGGGCCAGGAACCCCACGGTATCTCTTCCGACGTCAGTGGCGCCGACCAGGTGAGGGCGCCCGACGGAATGTGAGACACCAGCCGATGATCGACCACCTTGGTGAAGGTCGTGTTCACATACCAGTTCTCGAGGCTGGCGCTGGCCGTATGCAGCCCCATTGCGCCCGCGAGGGCAAAATCGCCGCGCATAGTCCCGTCTGGCCGACGCGTAAAAGCCGATGATCCGACAAAGAGGAATCCTCCCGCGCTCACGTAAGCGCCCAGCGGCGCGATCTCGTCATCGCCGATGGCCTCGGAGGCGAGGCTAACCACAATGGGATATCGGGGCGAACCGTCCGTCTGCAGCAATCGCCCAGACGCGATGTCGGCGTCGCTTATCTCGACATAAGGCGTGCCATCCGATCGCAGCGCTTCCTTGAGCGATTCATAGGCCACAGGGTAGCGCCAGGCCGTCGTCCACCACTGGTAGCCCGTCGTCCCAGGCCCAGTCGGTGTGGGCGATGTCGCAGGCATATCTTCTAACGCCCGCGTGAGTTCGGAGACGTGGATGGCCACCACCGGCTCAGGGGGCGTCGCGGCCTGCACGGATGGCGCCCCAAGGCCGCCGCCGATGACGAGCACAGAAGTGAGGCCGACCACCAGCGCCAACCAGCCCGCATGCCCAAGTCTGTGAACTCGTTCCTTGTTCATCCCCGTCCTCCACGAGCAGATCGCTCGACCTGCGGGGGCAGCAAACCATGCCAGAGGTGCATGTGGGGAGCCGTCCCACCTCTCCGCCGGAGGCTCACTGGCAAGGTACCCCCATCGCCTGGGACCAGATTATACATCGCGAATCGGGCCAAGATGCTCCACCGTCCACTCCAGGAGAGGCTGAACGACGCCCGGTTCCTTTCCGTACCACGCCCCATCCCGCTCCTGCAAGTCGAGTACCTCAAACGTGAGCAGGTCTTCATGCCGATAGATGATCGTGCTCCCGTCCTTGACGGCGAGCAACAGCACACGGTACACTCCACTGTTCAGGAAGTTGCCAGGGACGTGGCACGTGCTTCGAAAGAGCCCCGCTGGAAAGGATCGTCCTCGCCACGCTGGGTCCATCCCGGAATAGGTGGTAAAGGCGACGATCTCTTGCTCGGTGAGGACGTGGAGTGTGATGTGCAACTGCGCATCGGGAACCAGGTTCCAGAACTCGACCTCGAGCGCCAACGGCGTCTCCATGGTGATCGAGTCAGAACGCGACCCGTCCTCAGGTCGCACACACGCGCAGCGCAGGCGAACCTCGTCGTTGCCCGGTGCCGCGGCCCAATCGTCCCACCGCTTCTCGGCAGTCGGCGCAGACAGAACGCCTGCCAGGTAGCTGGACACCACCTGGCCCGCCTGCCCGTCCTGAACGGTCTTTCCTTCCTCCAGCCAGATTGCGCGGCTGCATAGGCTCTGCACAGCCACCATGTTGTGGCTGACAAATACGACTGTCCGCCCTCGGTGGGCCACATCCCCCATCTTGCCTAGGCACTTTTTCTGAAAGGCCGCATCTCCTACAGCGAGCACCTCGTCCACCAGCAGAATCTCTGGTTCGAGGTGAGCCGCTACAGCGAACGCCAGCCTCACATACATGCCGCTTGAGTAGCGCTTGACCGGAGTGTCCAGAAACCTTTCGATCTCTGCAAAGGCCACGATCTCATCGAACTTGCGATCGATCTCGGCGCGGGTCATGCCAAGGATGGCGCCGTTGAGATAGACGTTCTCCCGACCCGTTAGCTCCGGATGGAAGCCAGTGCCTACCTCAAGCAGTGAGCCGACTCGACCTCCGAGCTCAACTCTGCCCGTGGTCGGCTCGGTAATTCGGGACAGGATCTTGAGCAAGGTAGACTTGCCCGCCCCGTTCGCACCGATGATGCCTAGGACTTCGCCATAGCCAACCTCGAAACAAGCGTCCTTCAACGCCCAGATTGTATCGTCTCCCGAGTTCTTGCCATTACCCCGCAGCCACTCGAGTGGGCGGCGCGCGGCGCTCGCTAACGCATCGCGCAGGGTATCGTGCTGTACCTGCGCGCGACCAATGCGATACAGCTTGGATAGATTCTCAACACGGATCGCAGTATTCGTCATCCGATTCCTTTGGGCGCCTGGGCTGGGGAACACATTTGTATGGTCAATCAGATCACATCAGCGAAAGATCGCTCCGTATGGCGGAAGAACAGGAACCCGCTCACCAGCACTACCAGGGTGATACCGACAGAGAGCGCAAACAGCTCGCCGGGCGCCGCAGCATCCGCCAGGCGCTTTCCGAGCAGGGCCCAGCGAAAGCCCTCGACCACGCCCGTCATCGGGTTGAGCGCCAGCAGCCAACGGAACTGCTCAGGGATGAGCGTGCTACCATACACGACGGGCGTCAAGTACATCCAGACCTGGATCACGTAGGGAACAAGATAGTTGACATCGCGGTAGCGCACGTTGAGCGCCGAGAGCCATAGCCCGAACCCAAGCGCGGTCAACGCCGCCAGGAGCAGGAACAATGGTAGCAAGACGATCGACGAGGTGGGCGGAATTCTGTAGTAGCCCATCAGCCCGATGAGGACGAGAAAGGCTACGCAAAAGTCGACTAGCCCGGAAAGCGTGCCCGCGATCGGAACCACCAGCCGGGGAAAGTACACCTTGGTGATCAGGTGCTGACTGTTTACGACACTCATCGAAGCGCGGCGCAGCGACTCGGCAAAGTAGTTCCATGGCAACAGCGCGGCATAACTGAAGACTGGGTAAGGGACCCCCCCGGATGACACCTTTAGCAGGCTGCCAAAGAGGAAACTGAACACAACCATGCTCACCAGGGGCTGGAGCACGATCCACAGCACACCGAGCGCTGTCTGCTTGTACCGCACCTTCAGATCGCGCCAGACGAGAAAGAGAAGCAGCTCGCGATAGGCCCACAGCTCGCGCAGAGCGCGCGAGCCCAATCCTCGCCTTGGCTCGATCACAATCATCGGCTGTACACGCTCCGAAGGATCGCTCCACCCCATCCTCTCATCCTCGACCGCATCCGTGGCCATGGCTTGCCTTTCTCGACGTCCTTCCTCTGTTGTCTCCGGCTCGCCGAATAGGCGTCTCGTTGAGACACCTATTGGTGCTCCCCATTGGCGGATCCGCCAATTCCGTGCGGATCGCGCCCCACCTGCCGGAATTCCAGACCCAACTAGCCGAATACATAACGATACATCATCCGCGTTGGTGACCGCGCCACACCATCCATCACCCCCAATGGAACCCCCAAGGCCACGACAAAGAGGACGATACAGAATGCGAGCTGATGAGCCAGCAGCCCGGGCAGCAATAGCTGAACAAGAAACACAGAGAGATCCAACACAATCAGATTCGTGAGATAGAGACCATACGATCTTCCGGCAACGTGCTCAAGCTGGCGGGCCATGGGTATCGAGTCCCGCTTGATGGTAGGAGCAAGAAGCACAAACGTCAGTGGACACACAAACCTCGCCACTGAGAAGCGAAGGTCCGACGTGCCATCCAGGATGTATAGAACAAAGAAGACGCCCGTCGCTACTATGAGCACGATTCTGGATTTTTCCAGCCAGGGCGACATTTCCGTGCCCTTCAGACCGTAGACCAGGCCCAGCGGGAAGTAGATGGCCCATTGGGCCATCGTCTGCCCCAAAACAGGAGGAACAAACACATCCATCCACCCTGGGACGGTGAGACCGAACCTAGACGGGAAAACGAGGGCGATCAAGAACGCCTGATAGAAAGCAATTCCCGCAAGGAGAATGTATCCAAACCGATGAGCCAAGCGAACAAGTACAGGCGACCAGACATAGTAGAAGAGAAGGATCGGGATAAAGTGGAACGGATAGCCCACAATCAGCTTGACGATGTAGCCCCACAGAGTGTACCCTTCGGCCTTGCGGAGATAGACATAGATGTAAAAGAGAATTGACCAAACCAGATAGGGCCAGAGAAGGCGCTTCAAGGCCGCCCACACAATACTCCATGGCAAACGCAATGTACGTTGCGCTGCATAGGAGGCAAAGCTGCCTGAAGCAAAGAGAAACATAGGCACAGCGAACACGCCGACCCCGGCCAACAACGCCAGCACCAAGTGCTCCAACCCCTGAGCCTCAGGTAGTCCCACTTCCTGGATTCCTAGGGTTCCCATATGAATGGCATGGTTGAGTACTACAATCACTATTGCCAGTCCACTTAGTGCAAGGAGTTGTTTATTCATAAACTCCGTGTGTACCCCAGCCGGATCTCGACGGATCTACTCGCCAATCGCCACCTCTCTCGCCAGCCGTGCTCACAGCCACAAAGCAGCATGGCCCACTCTCACTGCGTCTATGGCACAGCTCAGAAGACCACTGCCGTGTTGCCAACCAGCGTCCTGGATATGCACGTCTTGCCAGCCTGGATCCTCAGCCCTATCTCAAGTGCCACCACGCTCGGAGCCATAGTCACGTTGACCGTTCACAGCCTCGTCCCCATAATAACCCCCTTGTCAAGGTGACAAGCTTGATATCTCATAGCTGTTGAAGAGAGGGGCAGATACCTGCGTGGTAGAACGAGCGAACGCGCGAACTCAACATCCACTACGTTATAACTACTATATCATAGGTGCGCCCGCCTGGCAACGTTCGTACATCGTACACAGTATAGCGCATCAACATCAGGGTCAAGTCAAGAAAGGCCGAGAGAAAGGCTAGAAACCGTCCTCCAGGCTGCATGGTGCGCGCTTTAGCAGGATAGGCAGCAGGCGGATCGTGTTGGTGAAGGCGCGCGAGTCGCGAACCGCGAACAGGCCACGGGACTCGCTAACGACCGGATCGCACCGGTCGGCGATTCGCACCTGCGTAGGGCGACGTCAGCGGCGTGGCCCGGTGTGCAGCTGCCGGTGGCGCCAAGGCTA
>CAZBZX010000272.1:3999-6398 GCA_964496465.1 uncultured Bacteroidales bacterium | reverse complement strand
CATCATCGCTTAATGGTGAACGTCCAAAACCATCTTCAAAGGTATTATCATAAGCGGGCATAAGTGGAGAGGCATTTAAAAATCCCCGTACAGAATTATGGTACTTGTCTCCAACGCCAACACCATTGACATTTGAATGACTTAAAACCATATTTTCCCCAAATTTTAATTTGTTATTATATAATTTATGCTCTGAATTTAACCGAACAGATACTCTTTCATATTTTGATTTATCTTGTGTTCCTACGATACCATTTTGAGATAAATAAGAGATGGATGACGAAAAGATGCTGGTTTCGTTTCCTCCTGCTAAACTTATGGTATGGCTTTGAGTTGGTGCATTTTTGTTAAATAAATGATCCAGCCAGTTTGTTCCTTCTCCCATAGTATCTATAACTTCCTGAGAAAAAGGCAGGTCATCATCCATATTCTTTGCTGACTCATTTTGATATGTGGCATATTCTTTTGCATTAAGCAATTCAATTACGTGAGGAACATTTTGTACACCATAATATCCATCATAGCTTATTTTCATTTCACCCTCTTGTCCTTTTTTAGTTGTAATAAGCACAACTCCATTTGCAGCTCTTGCACCATAAATGGCAGAAGAAGCAGCATCTTTCAGGATGTCAATGGATTCTACATCAGTTGGGTTTAAATAAGCAATATCTTCAGTAGGTACACCGTCAACAACATAGAGTGGATTTGAATTACCAACAGTTCCAACACCCCTGATCCTGACTTTTAAACCTTCACCCGGTTGTCCAGAATTAGAAGTTACCTGCACTCCAGGAGTTAAACCTTGAATAGCTTGCTCTAGGCGCAAGGAATGTCTCTTTTCAATGTCTTTATCTTTCACGTGCACTGTTGCCCCTGTGCTTAATTTCTTTTTCTGTACACCATATCCAATAACAACAACTTCATCAAGATCCTGAGAACTAAGAACTAGATCAACCTTTATAAAAGTTTGGCCATTAACCTGGACTTCTTTGTCTTCATATCCAATGAAAGAGAAAACAAGGATTGAATTTGGATCAGTTACTTCAATTGTGTAATTACCAGTCACATCTGTAACTGTCCCGGTTGCAGTTCCTTTAATAAGTATATTTGCACCTGGCAATGGAATGCCGGTGCTCAGGTCATTTACTGTACCCGAAACTTTTATGTTTTGGGCAAAAATTGTGAAATTGATTATTAATAGAATAATCAATAATTCGATACGTTTAATAGATTTTAGGTTCATATGGGTTTAGTTTAAAATTAATTTTGGAAATTTATTTAATTTCTAATTTATTATATTATTCTAAATTAATATTTATTTTACATCTACCATCCTGGATTTTGTATTAAACGATTTTTCGATAAATCAATTTCTTGTTGCGGAATTTGCCATAATCCTTTAGTTTCTTTTATTATGTTACCATCAATAGTTTTAGTAGCAGGTGATCCGCCGGATAATATGGGGCCATTGTAATTAAGATTCGTAGCAGCATAATCCAGCTTATCTTTTCCATCATATCTCAACAAATCCCAATATCGTTGACCCTCAAAGGCTAATTCTAATTTTCTTTCATTAAAGATCATATCTTTAGTAACCTCACCAGATAGTTCATTTGGGCAAGATCTTGTATGAACTTCATTTATATACTGTAATGCATTGGAAGAACCTAATTCAGCAGCCATTAGTAGGACATCTGAATATCTAATGCTGTAATAATCCTGATATTGTCCAATCATGAAGTTAGCACCACCCGAAATATCTTGCGCAATACTTTTTCCAGTAGTATCGCATAGAGGAGCGTATTTTTTGGTATAGTATCCTGTATATTCTTTATCATCACCTGTATCATATGTTATTCCTTCTTCAGCTATAGCTATAATTGAAGCTTCAAGTCTTGCATCGTTCGTATCCCAATTTTGATAAAATTCTGGTACTACTGAACATCCTCCCCAACCATTCCCATAACCATATGTAGGCCACGTTTGAGCTCTTAATCCATTCATAACCATCCAGTGATTTCCTTCAGTATTACCATTATAGTCGCTATAATATGAATATTTAATGGAAAATACAATTTCTTTATTTGCTTCGTCAACATACAGTGCATCCATAATTGAACCGCTATTCTTTGCGGTATAATAAGTTTGCGCAGCTGGCCAAAGATTATAAAAATTATCAAGTAATCCGTATCCTCCATTAGCAATTAAATCTTCTAAATAAGTTAAGACTTCTGCTTTAGTTATCATATCCACTAAGTTTTGTTGCTGATAATAGCCGGTGTAATATAAATAAACACGAGCTAATAAAGCTTCGGCAGCCCACTTGTTGGCATGGCCTGCATTTGATGAATTGATATAATTATCATGATAATCATTTGCTGGCTCAGGAACCTCAATAA
>CAZBZX010000272.1:0-3989 GCA_964496465.1 uncultured Bacteroidales bacterium | reverse complement strand
CATTACTGCAATTATTTATGGCAAACAATAAATCTTCAGTAATTACTTTATAAACCTCTATCGGATCAGCTTGAGGGACAAATTCCACAGTAGGTTCTGTTAGTAGTGGAATTCGTTCAAACATACGAACCATATCAAAATAGAAATATGCTCTTAAAAATCGAGCTTCTCCTTCAAATATTGTTTCTTGCTCAGGAGATTCAGACCAATCTACTTGTCCTATTTTACTAATTAATAAGTTACAACGGTATATTCCTACATAATAAGATTCCCAGTTATACTGAAGTATACTTACATCAGCAGGGGATACTGTTTTATCATGCTCATCGAGCATTGGATATCCATCCCCATCATTGAAACCGGTTCCGGCAAAGCATAAATCACCGGTCATAATTGCACAATATGGCATTGCAACACCGCTTGACCCAATTAATTGAAGAGCATCGTAACATCCAACTAAGGCCTCACCGGCTTCAGCTGGCGATGTATAATAACTTACATCTGTTTTTTTTGTTAAAGGTTCACTTTGTAAAAAATCTTCACCACATGAATATATAATAAGTGATGATATAAGTATGATTATTAATATATAAAGTTTTTTCATTTTTAATCAGTTTTAAAATTTAAGATTAATACCAAATAATACTGTTCTTGGTCGGGGATAAAATCCTACATCTATGCCAGAAGAGAATCTGTCTGCAGGATTATCATAGTCATAAACACCGAAACCAACTTCCGGATCCATTCCGGTGTATTTAGTAAAAGTGTATAGATTTTGTACAGATGCATATATTCTGCATTGACTGAAATTTTTGATATTTACTTTTTGTGCCACATCATAACCCAATGTTATGTTACTAATACGTATATAACTACCATCTTTAATAAAGATTTCAGAAAACTGATAATTATTATTACTAGTTGTTACCCTTGGAATAGTATTTGAAGTTCCCGGGCCATGCCAACGATCAAGAATTTCAGTGGTATAGTTATCATATCTTCCCTGGTTTCTATATGACTGCACTATTTGATTACCTGCAACCCCATTGGCAAGTATATTAAAGTCAATGGCTTTATAATTACACGAAAATGAAAATCCATATACAAAATCAGGATTTGGATCGCCAATATCAACTTTATCATCATGATCAATTGTTCCATCGTTATTTTGATCAACGTATTTTAAGTCACCAGGCTCAGCACGAGGTTGAATAACAGTGCCATCCGAACTTGTGTAATTAGCAATTTCATTCGTATCCTGGAAAATACCTGCAGTTTCCCATCCCCAAAAATAACCAATTGGATGTCCGGCTTCTGCCCTGTAAAACTCCAAAGAATTAGCATATAAAACATTAGTTGAACCATGAATCAGGCTGTCATCAGTTGGAATATTCTGGACTTCATTTTTATTATATGCAACATTAATCCCTATTGAGTAATTAAAATCTCCAGCGTTATTATTACTATAGTTTACAGATAATTCAACTCCAGAGTTTATTACATTACCTCCGTTAATATAGGGTGCATCAGCTCCCGAAGTAGCATAGATAGGAGCAGAAACTAACCAGTCTTTTGTTGATTTTTTATACCAATCGAATATTAATGATAATTTGTTATTTAATAACCGTGAATCAAAACCAAAATTTGATTGTTCAGATGTTTCCCATTTTATTTTTTCATTAACTAAACGGCTTGGAAATGCACCGTTTGTTACAACACCTTCTACATTGCCAAATGCATAAGTTGCATTTGTAAAAGATATTGGAGCAACATACTGGTAGGCATCGATGCTTGCATTACCATTTTGCCCCCAACTTAACCTGACTTTAAAAAAGTCAAGGAATTCTTCAGTTGACACCATAAAATCCATATTTGAAAGAACAATCCCAGCCGAAACAGAAGGGAAATAACCCCACCTGTGACCTTCTGCAAAATTTGAAGAACCATCAGCGCGCATAGTGAAATTCAATAAATATGTTTCATTATAATTATATTGTACACGCCCGAAATAGGATAGAAGTTTATTTTCATCATACGGATATCCTTGCAATCTTATCCTTGCCCAATCTTCAGCATTTGTTGCATTATTAAGATACGCATGTTCAAGATCATTAAATGCTACATCTGCATTTTCACCTTCAATTTTTGAACCTTTATATTGATAAATTGTATTTCCGACCATTGCATTTATTGTATGAAGCCCCTTAAATATGTCATATTTCAACACATTATCGAGATTCAAAGTAAGTTTTTTATCCATATTTTGCATTACAGATGAATAAACTCTCTGCGAATAAACTGACAACTCATAAATAGGAGAATAAGATCGATAATCTGAATTATTATAATCAAGTCCTAAAGATGATCTAAATTTTAAGTTCTTTAAAATTTCTATGTCAGCATAAACATCACCAATTAATTTGGTTGAATTGGATATATTATTGTTATCTATCACCATACTGGCATAAGGATTCCCTTCTGTATCTAACCAATATGAATTTCCATTCTGGTCGATTAAATCAAGATTTGCTGCATCAAAAAATTCTCCATTATCATCATAAATCGGTCTTAGAGGACTTGTATTAAGAGCGCCGCGTAAAGTGTTTGAATATTGTCCTCCAACTTGTATGCCGGTTTTTTTATTATAAGAATATAATAGATGTTCTCCAACTTTTATTTTATCGTTATATAATTTATTTTCAGAATTAAATCTTCCATTATACCTATCAAAATTTGAGTTGTCTTTTCCTCCAATAATACCTTCCTGACCAGTATATGATAAAGAAAATGAATAAATAGATGTTTCGCTTCCTCCTGTTGCTCCAATACTATAGTTTTGAGTTACAGCATTGTCAACAAACATTTCATTTAGCCAGTCAGTATTAGCAACTCCGGCTTTTGTATATGCAGGCAAATCAAAAGGATCAAAAGGCATACTATTTAATGTGCCTCCTGAATTTTGATGAGCTTCGTAAATAATTTCTGCATATTGCTCTGCATCTAAAAAATCAATTTTTTTAGCCAGGTTTTGAACTCCATAATAAGCATCAAAAGTTATTTGTGATTTCTCTGCTGATCCGGTTTTTGTGGTTATAAGAACAACACCATTTGCTGCCCTGGCTCCATAAATTGCTGCAGACGCCGCATCTTTTAAAACATCAATAGACTCAATGTCTGCGTTATTTAAAAATTTTATATCATCTGTTTGAACCCCATCAACAATAAATAATGGTTTAGAGTTACCAATTGTGCCTAATCCGCGAATGTTAACTTTAAAACCCTCTCCGGGCTGGCCAGATTCGGAAGTGATATTTATACCAGCGGCTTGACCTTGTAAAGCCTGCAGTGCATTTGTAGTATTTTGTTTTTCCAGCTCTTCCCCTTTAACCTGTGAGGTTGCCCCAGTAATCAATTTTTTGGTCTGGACTCCATAACCAATTACGACAACTTCATCAAGGTCTTGAGCATTAAGGGGTAAATCAACTTTTATAAAAGTTTGGCCATTAACCTGGATCTCTTTCTCTTCATATCCAATGAATGAGAAAACAAGGATTGAATTTGGATCAGTTACTTCAATTGAGTAATTGCCATTTACATCAGTAACTGTCCCGCTTGATGTTCCTTTAATAATTACATTTGCGCCTGGCAATGGAATACCGGTGCTGAGATCATTTACTGTACCCGAAACTATTATGTTTTGGGCAAAAAGAGAGGCATTGATTAATAAAATTATAATCAAAAGGCCTAAGCGTTTAATAGGTTTTAGAATCATTTTGGTAAGGTTGAATTTCATTAATGGTTTAGTTATTTCTAAAATGAAAAGATATGAGTTAATAAAAATAACTCAGTTTACTAATGTCTCAAAACAATTTTAAATAATCTCAAATCCTAATCTTATTGAGAAAATAGTAAAACGTTGAGACAATAGTGTAAAAATAGTGAATAGTGAATAGTGAATAGTGAATAGTGAATAGTGAATAGTGAATAGT
>CAZBZX010000271.1:0-6408 GCA_964496465.1 uncultured Bacteroidales bacterium | reverse complement strand
GATAATTACGAAAATCCTTCTTTTAATGTTGAACAATTAATTGATAAATCGAACTATGGGAGAACGGTCTTTTATAATAAAATAAAAGGATTAACCGGTTTGTCCCCAGTTGAATTTTTACGTCTTATGCGCTTAAAAGCGGCAAAAAATTTATTGGAAAAATCAGGATATAATGTTTCAGAAATTGGCTATATGACTGGATTTAATGATATCAAATACTTTAGCAAATTTTTCAAAAAACAATACGGTAAACTTCCAAGCGAAGTACGTAAAAAACAAAATACCTAAATATCAAATAAAATTTTAATATGCCTGTTAAATATATTTTCCGTTACCTCTTTACCAACAATTTCTTTATTTTTCTTTATCATATTAATATATGATTCCCCAAGTTCAGCAGCAACTTTATATCCAACATGGATCAATTGCCTGAAATTTGGATTATAATTTGAATTACTTTGAATATGCCTTAATGAAGTAGCAAATTTTTCACTATTCCATTTATCCACATTACTTGGTAAAGGGAGCTTCTCGGTGTCAATATCAATAACAGTAGCATACGGTGCGCACAGTTCTTTACTTCTTTTATAAGCCTTTTCGTAAATATCTTTTGCCATATCTAGGGCATCATCATCAGCCATTGCAAGACCTATTACTTCTTCAAGCCATGTTGTCCCGGCAGTTTTTATGTGTATTCCTTTATTATATTTTTTTATTAAATTTCCCATTATTGGATAAATTGCAAATTTATCACTTCCCGAATGTACACTTAGTTTTAAATTGTCTGGTAAATTAAATTCTTTAATTGCATAATCAATTACTAAAAGATCTTCTTCAAATTCCTTAGCAAATTGATCAATATCTCCTTCATAATCAACCCCTTTATTAAATCGACCTGTAAATTTTGGCGCTATTGTTTGAACTGGAACTCCATATTGGGAAAGGGCACTAAGAATAAAAAATAATTCAATAGGTGATTGTGCTTCATCAACTTCATCCATTGATACTTCAGGAACAAAACCGGTATCACCTTTTTTATTTTTTATATAATTATAAATTATTCCTGCTTGTTTAGCAGCAAATAAAAATTTTGTAGCGATCGAATTCAGCACATCAATAGTGATTTTAAAAGGCTTTTCAATACCGGGTATAGTTAATTGGCCAATGTATTTATTGTTAATTGCTATAAATTTATCAATATCCCTTTTTTCCGCAATTTTATCAATATAATCAGCCACATCAATGGTGAAAAAATCTGAATAAGGAATAAATTCATCAACATTTGAAAGGTTAATATGGTCAGCATCAACATAATAACTATCATTCCACCCTAACGATTTTATGGCATTATTAGCTTCATCCCTTACATCAGATGGTAAGGAATGGATTGTTTTATGTTCCCTGTTTGATTTATTCCAAACTGGAATAATGATAATTCCAGCTTCTTTAGCTTGTTTAATTGCATTTAATTGAGCAATTCCTTGTTGACCGAACCGGTCTCCAACTCCGAATGAATATTTACCTATTTTCATATGGTGTATTTATTTATTTATTTAAATTCTATTATTACATTATACAAAGAAATGAATTATTTATAAAAATAGATGGGTCATATTGCCGTTTTTAGGTGGATATAATATCAAATTTTTAATTTTTTTGATTAAAAGTAGTATCTTAGTTGTACTTAGATTTTCACAAAATATTAATAAAAAAAAATTATTCAAAATGATATCATTAAATCTTTTACATAAGAAACTTAATAAACAGTTAAGTTTTATTTGGTTGTATTTATTGTTGATTAGTGTAACTTTTATTCAGTGTAATAATAATCAAATTAATACTCAATGCTACAAACAAGTTGAAGCTTATGGTCAAAGTCTTGATTCCTATGTCACTACCCAAAATGATAGTAATTGCTTTTCAATTTATTCGAATGGCCAGGCTACGCCAATATTAATTAGCTCGAAAGAACACAAAGGTGCTAGAAAGGTGGCTAAAATATTTCAGGATGATATAAAAAAAGTTGCTGGTTTTTCGCCTGAAATGATAATTGATGAGATTCCTGATGCGAAGAAATTAATAATTATTGGATCAATTGACAAAAGTCCCATAATTAATAAATTAATTGAGAATAGTAAGATTGATGTAAGTAATATAAAAGGAAAGTGGGAAACATATTTAATTGAAGTAGTCGAAAACCCTTTTCCGAATGTTGAGAGGGCTTTGGTTATTGCTGGTAGCGTTAAACGGGGAACTATTTTTGGAATGTTTGATGTTTCATCTGAAATAGGGGTTTCTCCATGGTATTATTGGGCAGATGTTCCAGTAAAGATGAAAGAAAATGTGTATGTTATACCTGGGAGATATTCAAAAGGTGAACCAAAAGTAAAATATAGAGGGATTTTTATTAACGATGAAGCTCCTGCGCTTTCTGGCTGGGTACATGAGAATTTTGGTGATTATAACCACCAATTTTATGAGCATGTATTTGAATTAATTTTACGTTTACATGGCAACTTTTTATGGCCGGCGATGTGGGGTAATGCTTTTGCTGATGACGATTCGTTAAATATGATACTGGCAGATGAATATGGAATTGTTATGAGCACCTCACATCATGAACCAATGATGCGTGCTGATAAGGAATGGAACCGTTATGGTGAAGGTCTTTGGGAGTATTCCACCAACCCGGAAAATTTATACAATTTTTGGATGGATGGTGCAAAACGCAATAAAAATTATGAGAGCATTTATACACTTGGTATGCGCGGACAGGAAGACAGGCCTATGAGTGAAGGTGAAAATATTGAACTGCTTGAAAAAATTGTTAAAGATCAAAGAGAAATTTTAACAGATGTATTTAATGACCGGGATATTACTGATATTCCACAGGTATGGTGTTTATATAAAGAGGTACAGGGTTATTATGATAAAGGTATGCGTGTGCCAGAAGATGTTACCTTATTATTATGTGATGATAACTGGGGTAACATCCGGATTTTACCAAAACCAGAAGACAGAGACCGTAAAGGGGGATTTGGAATATATTACCATTTCGATTTTGTTGGTGGACCAGTAAGCTATAGATGGTTGAATGTTACTCAAATAGAAAGGGTTTGGGAACAGTTGAACCTTGCATATCAATATGGTGCAAAGGAAATATGGATAGTAAATGTTGGAGATATTAAACCAATGGAATTTCCGATAAGTTTCTTTCTTGATTTTGCATGGAATCCTGGATGTTTTACCCCCGATTATTTACCTGCATATTATACAAGATGGGCAAATCATCAATTTGGTGAAAAATATGCAAAGGAAATTGGTGAATTAATAGCACAATATACAAAGTATAATGCGCGTCGGACTCCTGAAATGTTAACACCTTATACCTATAGTTTAACAGATTATAATGAAGCAGAAACTATTGTCAATGATTATAAAGAATTAACTAAAAAAGTAAGTGAAATATATAATGATCTTGATGCCGGATATAAAGATGCTTTTTATCAATTAGTTTTATTCCCGGTTCAAATATGTGCTAATTTAAATGAAATGTATGTTGCAATTGGAAAAAACTGGATATATAGCAAACAAGGTAGAGCGTCTGCAAATAAGTATGCCGAAAAAGTAAAAGAATTATTTAATAAAGATGCTGAACTTACTGATTATTATCATAAAAAACTGGCAAATGGAAAATGGAACCACATGATGTCGCAAACGCATATTGGATATACTTCCTGGAATAACCCGCCAAAAAATATTATGCCGGATGTTGAAAAAGTAAAATTAAAATCAAAACCTGAATTTGGCGTGGCAATTGAAGGTTCTGTGATTGGCTTTCCTGTTGATACTGCAGAAGCCATATTACCTGTATTTGATCCAATAAATAAACAAATTAGCTATATTGAAGTATATAATAAAAGTAAAATTCCTGTCTCATACAAATTAACTACAAATGAGCAGTGGATCAAACTTTCTTCACTAGAAGGTACTGTTGATTTAGAAGACAGGGTAATTGTTAGTATAGATTGGGAAAATGCACCTAAAGAAAATCAAACTGGAAGTATTACTGTATCTGGAGAAGGGAAGAAAGTAAATATTATGGTACCTTTAAAAATACCTATTGCAGAACCAAAAGGATTTGTTGAAAATAATGGAGTAATTTCAATTGAAGCATCTCATTTTTCTAATGATTTTACAACTGATAAAGTTAGCTGGCAGGTTATTCCTAATTTGGGAAAAACAGGATCGGCCATTATTGCTCAACCTGTAAATATTGAAAGACAGAAAATTAGCAAAAAAAGTCCAAGATTAGATTATGAATTTACAGTATTTGAGCCAGGAGAAGTTATTGTTGAAACTTATTTATCACCAACGCTAAATTTCATGAAAACTGAAGGTTTGGTATTTGGGATTTCTGTTGATGACGAAACACCTCAATTAATTAATATGCATGAGGGTGATACAATTCCTGACTGGAAATATCCTTATTGGTGGAATACCGCAGTGGGTAATAAAATTATAAAGAAGAAATCTACTCATGTAATAAATGAGGCTGGAACTCATACCTTAAAAATTTGGATGGTTGATCCGGGAATTGTATTTCAAAAGATTGTAATTGACAGGGGAGGATTGAAACCCAGTTATTTAGGCCCATCTGAAAGCCTTTATATTAAATAAAAGAAACATTTAAAACGAATAAATAAGATATGTTCAAGATTTTAATTTTCATTTCTTTTGCATCTTAAAAAAAAGCTAGGTTATTTTAATTCCAGGAATTATAAATTACGTATAGAACATTTTAAATATTAGGGTGTTATATTATTATAGTATTCTATTAGATTTTGATTTTTATATGGTGAGAAATTCGCAATTTTGACTTTTTGTATTGAATAGCTTAAATCAACAATTCAAAAAATCTTCACATCAATAAATCAATAAATAATTATATCCCCGGTGCATAAGGATGTTTAATATTCATATAATATTCCAACGTTTTATCTGGTATTTCAAGACCTTCAGGAATTGGTCTATTAGAGAATGTTTGGAAATATAATACGCAAGCATTTCTCCACCAGATTGCTTCTTTATATTGAATATTCATAAATGTTTGAACATGTATAAATCTTTCGTCATCTATTTTTCCTTCTAATTTATTCCAATTTATAATCATTGATTTTACAGAATCTGCTCCTGCATAATATTTAAAACATAACTCATTCCAGAGTGTATTGCCTGATTTTAATTTATAGTCCCATGGTACATGATGAAACCATAATAAATATTTTTCCGGAACAGTTTCAATATTATTAAGTTCACTTCGTAATGGCTCAAAATATTGACTTACAGCATCACTGCCTTTTGATGTACGATCAAACCCAAGTCCAATAGAATCTGCACGATTATAGTATAGTGAAGTCCAATCAGGTCTGCCAATATTTACCCATGGACCTGGACCATAGTGATGATCCCAAGCCATTTGATGATGTAAACCTAATGGAGTCATATAATTTACGGTAGTTTCACGAGAATTAAGCATGATCTTCTTTACAATTGTAACAAATTCATTGTCATTTGTAAAGATCATCCTGATCCACTCATCAGCAATATTTTCTGAAGCTAATGTATGATCCCAGGCTAATCTACCAAAGCAATACCAGTTTGCTTGCGCAAAATGATGGCCGGTCCAGTTTCTGTCTGTTCCAATGTTTGATACTCCTGCCATGCCTGTTGTCTGGTAATTGAATAATGATCCATCAATAATAGTTGAAACGAATGAACCTATTCCTTTCGCATAAGTATCTGAATCCAAACATTCTTTATATAATGGAGCAAGAAAAACCAAATGGGTACCTTGCCCTAAATATTCCTGTGTGATCTGGAATTCCATCATTACCGAAGTTTCCTCCATGGCTCCAAATAATGGAGAAAATGGTTCGCGAGGCTGGAAATCAATTGGTCCGTTTTTCACCTGGATTAATACATTCTTCTTAAATTTCTTATCAAAAGGTTTAAATTCCATATATGCCTGTTTGGCCCTGTCTTCTTTCACTTTAAAATCATATACAAACGCCCTCCACATAACAATTCCTCCATAAGGAGCCAACGCATCAGCAAGCATATTAGCACCATCTGCATGCGTACGGCCGAAATTTTGCGGACCGGGTTGACCTTCAGAATTTGCTTTTACTAAAAATCCACCAAAATCCGGAATAAGCTTATAAATCTCAGCAACTTTGTTTTTCCACCATTCAATTACTTCATTTTGTAATGGATCTGAAGTTTCCAGGCCACCAACTAAAGTTGGACTGCTAAATTTAATTGATAAATATACTTTTAAACCATATGGTCTGAATGCATCAGCTAAAGTAGCTACTTTAATTAAATAATCTTCGGTAAGTATTTCAG
>CAZBZX010000270.1:0-6415 GCA_964496465.1 uncultured Bacteroidales bacterium | reverse complement strand
TCATTTCCGGAATATACTTAGCTATTTTTGGAGCTTGCAGACAAACTGTACTATCAATATTTCCAACTCTATAATTACTTTTTACAAGTAATTCCATTGTTTTTTTTAGTAAAATTTTACTATCAGCATCTTTATATTCTTCAGAATTATCTGGAAAATGAATTCCAATATCACCTAAATTGGCTGCCCCTAATAATGCATCACACATGGCATGGATTAAAACATCCCCATCAGAATGGGCAATGCAACCTTTTTTTGAAGGTATATTTATTCCTCCAAGAAAAAAAGCCAGTCCTTTTTTTAACTCATGCACATCGTATCCGAATCCTACACGGATTTTCATCTTTTTGAAGTATTAGTATTACCAGCAGGTTCAAAGTTAAATAATAACGAAAACCGGATAGTATTTGCTAAAGGATTATTAGGATATTGCGGTATTATATAAGATATATCGAGTCCAAAAACGTTATATTTTAAGCCGAGTCCCATTGTAAAGAATTTTCGATTCCCTTTTGTTTTATGTTCATAAAAATAACCAGCTCTAACAGCAAATTGTTTGGCGTACCAATATTCTAGACCAAAACCATAAGTGATTTCACGCAGTTCTTCTTTAAAAACACTTCTCGTACCATCTTCCCGTAAAATTCCGGGTGCATCACTAAACGATTTAAACATACCTGTAGGAACAGCTGAATTTAAATCTCCTTTTCCAATTATTAGAACATAGGGATTCCCATTTGCATCAAAAGTATCTATTTTTTCAGGTGGTGTAGGCACAAGCATTTTATTTAAATCGAGTGAACCTGTAATAGAATTATAATCATCAATATCAATTGTCAATGCACCTCCTAACCTCATATTAATTGGTAAGTATAATCCATCATTTTTATCAGTATAAGTAATTTTAGCCCCAATATTTGAAATATTCAATCCGTAAGCCATTAAACCATCAAAATCACCTAAGCGAACATCTGATTGGTAATAAGTTGAAACGTCTACTGCAACTTGATTGCCAGGAGAAGTCTCAATCTCACCTGCAGGAATACCATTGGTTAAATCTGATCGGATGTACCTGAAGGCTACCCCCATTGCCAACTTTTTAGACATAATTCTTGAATAGGCAATGTCAAATGAGTATTCATTTGGTTCACCAGTCCTGATTTCTTCTCCGTATTGATCAGTAAATAATATAGAACCTAAATTAAAATAAAGAAGAGAAGCACTTATCGTTTGTCTTTTATCAAATCGATAATAACCTGATAGGTAATATAAATCGATATCATTTACTAGTTTTTTTAGCCATGGAGTATATGATATACAAATGCCATATTCTCCTTCAATAAAAGCATATTTTGAAGGATTCCAGTGCATTGAATTAGCATCAGGAGTGGTAGCAACTCCAACGTCTCCCATTCCAGCAGCTCTTGAGTCAGGAGCAATTGTTAGAAATGGAACTGCAGTAAGAATACTATTTAAATTTTCCCCGTTTAGATCTTCATATTCAACCGTTTGCGAATAATTGTTTAAATTTAATAGAATACTAAATAGTACTATTAAAAAAGTATGTTTATAAACTGTCATTTGATTTTTTTTAAGCCCGACAAATATATTAATTATTAACGTAAATTATAAACGTAATACTAGTTGAATTATTTTAAAATTACTAATTTTTCAAATTTTTCTACAATCTCTTTATTTTCAGATCTTACTTTTACCCTGTAAATATAAACACCTCGACCAATTTTATCTCCAAAATCATCTAGTCCATCCCAGTATATTGGCCCAACTCGGTAACCTTCTGGTGTAATTGTTTTTTCAATAGTTTTAACTAATTTCCCAGAAATTGTGTAAATCTGTATTAATATTTCAAGTTCAATATAGGCATGATTATGCTCAAAGTAGAATGCTGTATTTTCAGTGAAGGGATTGGGGTAATTAAAAATTCTTTCTAACGCTAATTTTTCTGATTCTGCTACAATAAATTCAATAGTTTTTTCAGAAGAATTATTCAAGATATCCCAAACTTTTAATTTAAGAAAATGTTTACCTTTATCAATATCTGAAAGTCGGTAATTTACCGTTCCTCTTTGATAATCATCCAATTCTGCTTCATAGTAATCATTTAAAATGTAGGAATTTTGGGTATTTGAATCAAGAATGGCTACTAAATCATGTCCAATACCATTGCCAATAGTATTTATACCACTGCTATCTGTAAGTTTAGCAAAAATTATAGGATTCTCATCTGTTAATCCTCCATTGATAAAATTTTCGTTATTTAAATACAAAGAAATTTCTGGACCAATACTATCATTAATTATATTTTTTGAAGTACCACCAATTATAAATTGATCAAAATATCCACATGAGATATCATAATTATTATTATAACTATAGTAACTAATCTTTCCTTTACCGTAATTATACATAATATCTTTAGGTATAATAAATGAGTAACTAAATTTTCCATTTTTAACACTTGCTTTGCCTTTATATACAATGCTTGATTGAGATTGAAAAGTAAATGGTGTATTATTATCATTTCCTAATGTAATAATTGTTTTAGGTTTGTCGTATATTACCGGAAATAATAAACCATTATAATCATTTAGAATTACTCCATTCTTATTTTCTATATGTCCTTTAATTGTAATTTTATCAAAGGCTTTTAATGTATCACTAAACAGTGATGTATCATCAAGAAGACTTAGGGATTTATTTCCTATTGAATCAGTTATAACAACATTTGATGGATATTTTAGTTTTAATGCCGGATCACCTAATAATGAGAAATTTCTTTTATTATTACCATCATCCCCAACGGCTATTTTTGTCAAGCGCATTATATCTCCTAGACGATAATGATCATTTGTAGCACTATCAATTGAAAATACACTGTTATAAAAGGCTTTATTTAATTCAAGATTCTTATTGGAATATACTATTCGAGTTGTAGAGAACATGGCTATGCTTCCTCCATAAGGATTTAAAAGTACATTTTCGCCGGCTGATGTTCTATTTTTATCATCGTATCGGCTAAATTCGCAAGTGGCAGTAAAAAATAATGGTAATTTGGGACTATTATCCCACGATAAAATATCTTTATTTGTTATTATCTGCTCATGAGCTAAACCTAATTCGCCACCATGCCCAGAATAATTAAAAATAAGTGCTCCTTTAGCCATTCTATCTTTTATAGCTTTGTTTACATCAGGATATTTTTCTCCTATTGAAGAACTTTCTTGTTCATATGCGTCTAGAAATATTTTTTGCGCGTTGTAATTAGGATGATCTTTTTCAAGAATAATGGAAAGTTCATTAGCATCATCCATATGTCCATTATAATCTTCATCGTCACCAACAAAACATACGATATTTTGCCAGTCACCTACATTATCGGCATTTGCATATGCGATTATTTTATTTACAACATTTTCAGCTTCTTCAGGAGTTTTTACCGGAAATCTACCAATACCAATATCTAGAAATCCATCCACATTTGACTCAAGATCGCCAAGCATACCATAGAAATCATCTGAGACAAAGGACTTGGTATATATCAAGGAGTTTTCTGATTGATATGTTAGAATATAATTTGTATTATTCTGATCATCTGATTTATTGTCAAATGAACCATCTCCAAGTAACAATAAATATTTTAATTGATCAGTAACAATTGGTTCATTATCATAAACTAATTTCATGTAATCTCTAATAGCTGCCACATCAGGTTTTCCTGACGAAAATTCATTAAATATTTGTTCTTGAGTAACTACTTTTACCTTTAAGTCGTCATTTTTCCTATGAAAATCGGCAAGTTTATTTGCCGATTCAATAAAATCAGGATGTGAAATTATTATAAAATCAATTTTCTCATATTTATGCAAATTTTGGTTTTGAACTTCCCCGACAACAGTTGGAGAGGGAATAGAATTCATCTCGAAAGCAATAAATTCTTTTAATTCCCCTGTTTCAACATTAAATGTCATCTGACTTCCATTTATAGACGTTGATATATCTTTAATATTGTATATATCCGTGATATCCCAAATTTTTATATTTTGATTGGCATTACCAAGTGTGAAACGAGTTATATTACCATTATTAACAGATTTAATATCCCTAAAATGCATTATTGACCCTGTAAATTGTAAATTGCTCCTTACATTAACAGTAATAAAGTTTAAATATGCAGAAGAAGATTGCAATTGCCTGATATACTCCATTGATAAAGATAAATTTTTGTTACTTGAAGTGGTAATAAGTAATTTTTCTAATTCTATTGCAAAATTAGATACTGAATTATTAAGATCAACAGAACTTATTGAAGGATTATCAATTATTGTATTGCCCAATTTTATATTGAAAGAACTTTCATTAGATGATCTTGCTGCTACATTATATTTAATTTTTACGCTATTTGAAGTAATCCTGTTTGGAAACGGAAAATCAAAAGGATGAACAAGGTTATAATCAAAAATTTCACCATACCATTCAACGCCTGAATTTATAAGGTTTGTATCATTAATTTCATGAAAATTCAAATCGTCATAGGAATTCGATTCATAATTGTAATTATTTGATATGGAATAATTTTGAATTTTTTTCCCAACTCCTTTATCGCTGGTTAAAAAATAATAAGAATAATCTGAATAATCATGTATGATGTGATTATAAAAGTCTTCATCGTCATTATATTTCCAATACGTTGTGCCCTGTCCATAAAATAAAATATAGTCATTATCATTAAAAATGCCATCCGAACCTTTTGACATATATATTGCATTTTCAACTATATCATCAGGCCGATAATCAAAATTGGCTTTTGAAAGCATTTCGCCACCATTACCAAATACCCTTACATTTCCGGGATTTTCAATTCCCATATCAATTAATTCCTGATAAGTTAATTTGTATATTCTGGATTCTCTTATTTTAATTTTTATCCATTTTCCTGAATTTAATACTGAATTTGTGGCATGTGCAACCTGGCTTTTTTTAAATAAGTTATTATTTTTTGCATTTAATTTATTTATATTAATTGTAAAATTTGTCAGTTTTTCTAGTCTCCCTGTAGTCGGATTTTTCCTTATTGGTATAAAAGAAACAATAAGATAAATTTTTTCTCTTTGTTGCCCTTTATTTAATATAATTTCGGGATCTGTTTTATAGGAATTTTTGTTACTGATTTTTTCTAATTCAGGAAAATCAACTTCTTTATAAACTTTTTCAGTTAAAGTAACGTTAAAAGAAGAATTGATGTTATCAATTTCAAATAACTCATAATAGTAAGGAAAATTGTAGTTGTTATCCTTAATTAAAGCATTTTCAAAATTTAACAGATTATTATCTGTTTTTGTATTTTTATACCAATTAATATTTCGCTTATGCGAATTACCGTATGTTATAACAAAATTGAAAAATAAAAGTATAATTAAAAACCGCATTTAAAAGGAATATAATATTTATATTTAATTATAATTAGAAACGAATGATTAATGAATATATTTTTTGATGAGTAAAATTCGGGTTAAATATACATTATCTTTTATAATATTTTATATATTTTTTTGGAGTATTAGTTTTGGCAGTGATCCAGAATTTTCTCAATTTTTCGCAAATAAAATAAATTTAAATCCTGCATTTGCTGGCACTTCAGAAACTGCAGGATTGCAATTATCTTTCCGTGAACAACGGTTTTACTCCATTCCATTTACTCGAAATATTAATATTTCATTTGATCAATATGTATATTCATTGAAAGGGGGAATCGGAATTCAGTTCTTAAACTATAAGGAAGGAATAATAAGCAGGATGCAATTTGGAAGTATTTATTCCTATTCAATTAAATTAACCGATCAGGTATACGTCAGAGCAGGGATTCAAGCATCCATTCTACGGAAAAGCATTCTTGGATCACAATTAACCTTACCAAATCAAATTGATTATTTTAGCACAACTAACCAAGGTAATACATTAATTTCTGATTCAAAATCAGGATTAATATATGATTTCTCAACAGGATTTATTGGAAGTACCAAGAAAAGCTATTTCGGTGTTGCCATACATCATATTACTCAACCAAACGAGAATAAAAATCTATCTGATACTCTAATGAAGATAAACCGTAAATACACCTTGCATTTCGGAACCCAAATTAAAATTTTTAAAAATGGATTAATTAAGGAAAGGTATTCTCTTTCACCAAATATTTTATACCAGTACCAATATTCCCATAGAATTAACTATGGATTATATGCAATTTTTCAAAATTTCTCTGCAGGAATGTGGATCAGGCAGGACATACGGTTTAATTTTGATGCGATAATTTTTTTAGTTGGATGGACGCTAGAAAATATGGATATTTCATATAGTTACGATTTTGGATTACCAAAATCAGGAGTTTTAATAAATA
>CAZBZX010000269.1:0-6419 GCA_964496465.1 uncultured Bacteroidales bacterium | reverse complement strand
ATTGTTGCTTATTATTCTTAAAATGTACATTCCGTTTTGTAGATTTAAAGAACCTAAATCAACCGAAAACATTTTATTACTAGTTGATAATGAGAATATCTTTTCACCACTTATGCTGAGTAATTCAATATGACTAATTTCATTGTCAGATTGATTAAATATATTTATTAGTCCATTAGTTGGATTGGGATAAACCAAGATACTATTCAAATCGCCATTTTTCATAAAGGGCAGGGCTGATATTTGTGGCAATAAATTTTCATCTTTCAATTGGTCTATTAAAATATCTGTTCTTTGGCTAAAAAAAGTATTAATAATAGTATTGATTTCCGGTAACCAATCATCATCTTTAGTTCTGTTTATTTTATATTTTGAATCACCCCACCTGGCCGATTCAGCTATTATTGCTGTTTCTAATTGATTAGCTGATGATCTGAATATTTGTTCACAATAATCGGGTGTAAGGATACCGTTATTATACAAATATGTATAGGCGCGATCTGCAAATCTTAAGCGATATTTTTCGTTATGAGAAAGTTTAAAATGCAACCATTGGGGGTGAAATTCATTAAAACTAGATACTACCATTTTATATTCATTATCCAGGTTGCCAATATTTACCCTGTTTTCATTTACACCTTCGCCAATCATCCAACTATTTGCCAATAATGAATTTTCAGCATCATGAATAAAAAATTTGAAACCTTCTCTATCATCCATTCTGTTTTTTATCATATAGAAATTATTAGAAACTCTATTTTGTCTATACTTTGATACTGGGGAATCAAAATTGCCAGTATAAAAGATTACCAGCATGTAATCTATTAGATTATCAATATCTACGAGTACTTCAATTGAATTATCATTTTGGCCATTTTTGTTTTTACCTTCAAGTCTGAAATAGTTTTCATTATCTTCGAAACCATTTTGAAGGATATCCCATACCTGTCTCCATTTATCCAGATTTCCATCGGTAGCTTCTAAACCATAATTTTCCTGAGGATCAGAACTATTAACCTTTATCACATCATAATCTTCATGATTACCTCCAAAATACGATTCAGCAAATCTTGCCTCAGGTCTCTCCTGTGATTGAAATAATCCCCAATACATTCCATTAAGATATAAATGGTAATAACGACTTCGAGTATAAGGCTGACCCATTTCTTTTTGCAAATCACGGGAAAAAACATCACGGTTCATTGTGTTATGCGAATCATTATAAAAACTCCAGGAGTAATTTTGACTGGTTCGTAAATCAATTTTATCAAATTCAGATACACCTTCATCTTCAAACAATGGATAGCGCAACTTTTCAGCTCCATACTCTGATCTGAAAAACAGACGAAATGCATGCTTTGGATTTTCAGAGCTCCTGCTATAACCACCACGGATACGCAATCCTGCATTAATATTAAATCCTTCTGAATTATCAGGGTTTATTAACTCAACGGAAGCTGATCTTTCCCATTCACGGCCATGAAAACCTGCGTTCACATAAATACCTGAATCAGAGTTAAATAAATTTTCTAAATCGGTCACTATCGATATAGATGGTATATCTAATAACGCGGTTTCAATTTGATTGGTATAGCGCGAATCATTAACTATATCCGGGTCCATATCGTAATCCATAATTTGATTATTAATGAGAAATTCTGGCCAATCACCTCCAGGATATGTTTGATTTCTTACTTCATTAATATAAATATATGTGCTTGAAACAATATAGCTGGATTGTAAACCATTCTTAATGGCACAAGTCCTTAAAACTACTCCGGGCGTATTTAGTCTTTCAATGCCATCCGGATCAATACGAATTGTTATAGGTGCTACTTCGGTAATAGAGGTATTTGAGGTCAGTGGATTACTGCCATCAAGTGTATATTTAATAGTATCTCCCAATATAAGTGTGCTAATTGTAACATCTATCGGATCATAATAAAAACCACCTTTGGTTTCAATTATTGGAGGGTCTGCTTTTAACTGCTGAGCATATAAAGTTTTTAATGGAAAAAATAGAAAGGTTAAAAAAAACAATAAGGCGAATTTCTTCATTTTAATAATATATCAATTATTTATTTTAAATTCATTTTGTGTTTGCAAAGGATCCCGGCATATAAGTATTCTTGGAAACATAAAGCTTTTTAAGAATAAAATAACTTATTCAAACCAAATGGCCGCTTTTTCTGGAATAGGTAAATAATAATCTTCTTCAGTTATTGGATTATCATATATGAGTCCTTCGTTTGGATCACGTAATTCTGGCAATTTTTCAACCATTTCTAATCTAAGCAGATCAAACCACCTGCCTTCCATTTCACCGCAAAACTCCCAGGCTCTTTCTTGCACAACCGAATCGGCAAATTGCATAGGTGATAAATCGGGAGTAAGATCAAAAGCTGAAGGTGAATGAATATCAACTTTATTTGCTCTTCGTCTGACCATATTAACTGCTTCATAAGCAGAAGCATCGAGATTACCAGATCGTGCTTTAGCCTCAGCATATGTTAAAAGTACATGAGGATAGCGAAATACATACAAGGATGTATTATCCACATTTGCTTTCTCAGCGTAGTTCACTACATATATGGATAAACCACATCTCGCAGGAAAAAAATCATATTCATCCAAGACATAATGTTTAAGATAAACTATATTATCTCCTTGTTTTATATCATTATAATAGTGATTAAAATACGTACTATCTGTTACAACAGGAGGCTCTTCAAGCAATTTTAATACTGTATAAAAATATCCTTCCAAGTGATTCATAAAAGTTATATCTCTTCTATAATTTGCCGGGTAGTTATTATAGAAATTGTTTTCAACAATTATAACTCCATCGATATATAGATTCATATTTAATGATTGATATAAGTCTTCTCCCGAATAAAATGAAGTATTTTCATTTCCCATACCCTCCCAAAAAATTGAATTTAAAACTGGTATTGAATATTCACTAACAGCATTATAATAAACTGAAAAGACCGATTCTTCATTATTATTAATTGCTCTGTCCCATACATCAGAATAATCATTAAGCAGTCCATAACCAAAAAAATCAGCACTATCAATTACATCTTTCGCGAATTTTGCAGAAATATCATAATACGTGTTTTCTTTTAGGGGATAACCGGCCATTTCAAGATAAACCATTGCTAATAATGATTTAGCCGTACCTCGATGTGGAGTAACATATGAAACACGGGCAGATGCATTATTGTCAGGTAGAATTTTTATGGCCTTTTTTAAGCCTTCTTCAATAGCTAAATATATTTCTTTTGGCATAGAATAGTCTAAGGTGTAATCAACATCGGTATCTAAAACAAGTGGCCCCTTTCCAAAAACACGAACCATTCGTAAATAGCAATATGCCCTTATAAAATATGCCTCTCCAACCATATAGAAATATTTTGTATCTAATTCTTTTTTTTCATACTGACTAATAATATTGTTTGCAGAAATTATTGTATTATAAATATTTCGCCATATCTGAAAACTAACCTGCTCAGTTCTAATGTGACTACTATACCCACCATATACTGTATCCGTAAAAATAAAATGACCTTCTTCATCTATAATCTTACCAATATGAGTTAATCGGTTATCATAATACGTATATGTAAGATCATCCCCTTTTATAATCTGGGAAATATAATATTCCTTCATGAATTTTGCTAAACGATTATACATACCATTCAGGGCTGCATCTATACTCTCCATGTCTGATATTCGATACAAATCAACATCACTATCGTGAAAAACTTTTTCACAACCTTGTATTACTATGAAGACAAAAAATATTATGATTATTTTTCGCATATTTAAAATGTTAAATTAATACTCATGTAAATTGTCCTTGGTAAAGGATATGCACCTTTATCAACGGCATTATCAGAAAAGGAATTATCTGTATAAATAGCTGTTTCAGGATCATATCCCTTATACTTTGTTATCGTAACCAGATTTTCAATACTCCATGTTAACTTTAGTTTTACTTTATTGAAATAATGTTTTTCAGGATAATAGGATAAAGACAAATATTTAAGGCGTGCAAAACTAGCATTCTCAATAAAATAAGATGATTCGTAAAAATAATTTTTGGAATAACTGCTAGAATAAACTTTTATTGAGTCAGTTATCAAATTGTTTAATTCAGAATTTGTTCCTGCTATAAAACTTGCAGCACGGGTTGCGTTGAACTTTTTTACACCAATTACTCCGTACCATAACATATCAATCGTGAATTTTTTAATAGTAAATGAATTATTAAAGTTCCAATAATATTTGGGTATAGAGTTACCAATAATAACTTTATCATTAGGCCCTAAAAGATCAAATGTATCTGCATTATAAAACTTTCCGCTATTATACTCTATATATTCAATATTGTTCTCACTTTGATCTTCTTGAGTATATTTACCTAAATATTTATATCCGTATATATCCCCAAGGTTCCCATTTTTAAATATTATGAAGTCGGGCATAAGTTCATCATCATCTGTAATTAGTATTGTATCCTGTACATCAAGTTTAGTAATTTGTTGCTTGCTGTATGATAAATTTGCAGCAAAAGCCCAATAAAATTCTTTAGTAGAAACAGGAATTATTTCAACTCCCATATCAACTCCCTTGCTCACCAATTCTCCAATATTCAGAAATAGATTTCCTCCTCCGTAATGCAAAGGAATTTCTCGATTTATTATTAAGTCTGTATTTCTTTTAATAAAATAATCTGTACGTATAGAAAGCCGATTACTTAATAATGAAATGTCTGCACCAAAATCATATTCTGTTACTTCTTCGTGTTTTAAATGATGATTTGCAACTTGATCAATTACATATCCTTTTTGATTACTAGTAAGATAAGTATATTCAGCCTCAGAATAAAGGTCTTTTGCTATACTATTAAGTGGATAATTGCCAGATTTACCATAATTAGTATAAATACTAAAGTTACTTATCCAATTCACATTAAACCAGGATTCTTTTGATATATCCCAATTAATTGAGGTGGAATAAAATATATCTTTCAAACGAGCATAACTCCCTTCTTTTAAATGGTCATAATTTACAGCTACCGATAGATAATATTTATTTTTATATGAATAATTTAAATGACTTACATAGGAATTAATTGATCGTATTACAGCCCCTTTCAAGCCATGAATTACTAAAGTACCTTTCGATAATTCAGTACTGTTTTCATAACCATTACTCCAAAGAAAAAAACTGTTTTCATCCATAGAATCAACTTCCCAATAAACATTATCAGTATAAAATTTAACACCTGTTATTACATTGAAACTATGATTCTGAACTTTTTTATTATAGGACAAATTATATTGATGATTAAAAATAAGGTAGTTTTCATCAGTTTTAAGATATCTTTGTATTCCTCCAAAATCATATGAATTTTGATTTAATTCATAGCTTTGATTTCTTTTAGAGAAGGAAGTGGAGAAATTAAAATTTAAATTGTCAAGTATCTTGTAATTGATAAAGACATGTGATGAAATAGATGAAATATTTAGCTCTTTGTTTATACTTTCAATATAATTAGTTGGGTTAATTGTATCAGTTAATGCATCGTAATTCATATAAAGGGCTAACACTGAATCTCCATCTGAACCCTTCATTAAGTTTGAACTTGAAATATTATTAAGGAGGGGTGGTTTATTAATACCTGCATATAAAATTTCATTTCCCATGTAATCATCCAGGTTATTATAATTGTTTTGAAAGCTATATTTTAACGAAACTTCTGCATTAAACTTTTTTCCCATTTTTCTCCCTAAATTACTTGAAAATGAATACTTGTTGTAGGATGATTCTTTTACAATCCCTTCGTGTGTTAAATAATTTCCGGAAAAATAATAATGTGATTTTCCTTTCGTTCCGTAACTTGCTAGCTGATATTCTGTCAATAAACCCTTATTAAAAATTTCATCCTGCCAATCAGTCGATTCGAGCGAATCGGAATATTCAGGATAAAAATTCCGGATATTAATATTATTTATACTCCTGCTTGAATCCAGTGACCTAAGAAAATTTTCAGTATTCATTAAGTTATACTTCTTTGGTAATCGCTGCATTCCAATTTTAGCGGTAAAATCAAACCCGTTTTTTTCAGCTCCTCTTTTTGTATCGATAATAACAACTCCATTTCCTCCCTGGAAACCATATAATGCAGTTGACGAAGCATTTTTTAATACTTTAATATTATCAATATCATGAATATTTAAATCGGCAATACCTAGAGATTGTAAATTAACATTTGGTATTTGAACGCCATCAACTACATAAAGAGGGTCGTTACTTGCATATAGTGAACTTAGACCTCTTACTCTAACCTTTATATGATCACCTGGTGCGCCGGAAGTTTTTGTTGCCCAGACTCCTGAAAGTCTGCCATG
>CAZBZX010000268.1:0-6446 GCA_964496465.1 uncultured Bacteroidales bacterium | reverse complement strand
CATTAATTGTAAAAGCCAATAACCAACGGTTAAAAGACGGCCTGCCTGGTTTAGGATACGATTGGTTCAATTATGGAGGGATAACACGTGATGTGTATTTAATTGAGACCAATCATACGTATATCGAGGATTATCATATTCAATTAGATAAACATAAGAACAATGAGGTGTTAGGGTGGATAAAATTAAATGGAAATAACAGGTCCCAAGCTCTTTCGGTAAAGATCCCCGAACTCGAAGTTGATTTCAGGACTGAATCAAACAACCAAGGATTAGCGGAGGTAAGATTTACTTCTGATTTTGAACTTTGGTCTCCAGAAAACCCTAAGTTATATAAGATTGTAATTCAGAGCCAAACAGATACAGTTCAGGATGAAATTGGTTTTAGAAATATTGAAGTCAAGGGAAATGAGATCCTTTTAAACGGCAAACCTATATTTTTAAAGGCTGTAAATATTCATGAAGAAAATCCATTAAAAGCAGCAAAAGCTCATTCTGAAGAAGATGCACTTTTACTTTTAAATTGGGCAAAAGAATTGGGTTGTAATTTGGTAAGGTTGGCTCATTATCCACATAATGAATACACGGTTAAACTTGCAGAAAAAATGGGATTGATGGTATGGAGCGAATTGCCCGTTTACCAACATATTGAATTTTCGGATCCCGATGTTCCGGAGAAAATGAATTTGATGATGAAAGAAATGATCCGTAGAGATAGAAACCGTGCCGGAATAATTATCTGGAGCTTGTCTAACGAAACCTATTCCTTTACATCAGAGCGAGACAATATCTTGATTAAGCAGACCAATCAATTAAAAACATTGGATTCTACGAGATTGACAACTCATGTCATCAACAATCAGGGATATGATAACAATACCTTCAATGTTTGGGATACACTCTATAACCATGTGGACATCATATCCTTAAATGAATATTTGGGCTGGTATGTTCCCTGGCAAGGCAATCCTGCAGATACCGAATGGCAATTTTTTAATAGCAATAAACCTGTTTTTATTTCAGAATTTGGAGGTGAGGCTTTATATGGTAGTAATTACGGGCCAAAAGATGAGGCAAATTATTGGAGTGAAGAATATCAGGAACAAATTTATAAGGATCAAATAGAAATGTTTAATAATGTTCCTAATCTATGTGGAGTTTGCCCATGGCTTCTTGTAGATTATCGCTCACTTGGAAGGATGCATCCAATATATCAAAAAGGTTATAACAGAAAAGGTTTGATTTCTGAAAAAGGAGAAAAGAAGAAAGCATGGTATATAATTAAGGATTACTATGAAAAGATAAATAAAGATTAAAGCTAATAAATAAACACGAACGCCCAATACCACATATAACCAATTAGCTTCCCTGCCTGACATGCCTCCGGCAGTTAAACCGGCAGGCAGGGCTGAGATCAGTTAACTTCGTTGATCCTTTCAGGATTCGTCAAGTTGCCGTGGACTAGCTTATTGACAGTTAAATTAAAAAATATAAACTGGCCATGGGCTGATTGGTTAACAGAGAAAACACCCGCCTAACCGATCCGCCAGCTGGCGGAGAGCTCAACCCAGCCTGCCGTCTGGCAGGGAAGGTAATTTTTACACGAGGACCGTTGTGCAAAATACTTTTAAAACAACAATATGAGACATATTAATATATTTCTTTTAGTATTAGTTATTACACATAGTATTTTTAGCCAAGAAAAAGAGGAGCACTGGGTTGTTGATCCGGAAAATGACTTTTTTTTACAACCTAATTGTCCATTAACGGATGGATATACAGACTTTTTATTAAGACAAAAACTAGAATTAAATGCTTATCAAACAATATTACAAGGTGAGTATAATTTAAACCAGAATTGCGTTAATAAAATAAGATTTACTACGTTTCTCCCTTTTATTGCTGAAGGTAATTTTGAGTCAATGATTGGTACAAGATATAATAAATCAGATGCTATTATTAATCAAAACGATTTAAATATGACTATACAATATATTTGGTTTTGGACTGCCTGGCAATATAAATTTGATAAATTACTTTTAACTTATTCCACTGAAAGCTATTTAATAGGTAATGAGACTAGTTTGCATAATAAAACCGGGAATAGATTTTTTACAGTTTTTTATACAGCATACGAGTTTAATCCTATGTGGAGTTTATACTTATTGACTGCTTATGATATTAAACAATTGGAAGATAAATCAGAAAAAAAACTACTTATTGGATTGCAAGGGAGATATCAACCTTCAAAAAAGTTTAAAATACTTTTTGGCGCACCAACTTTATTTGCATGTGAATGGACAATGTTACCAAAAACAGACTTTGGTTTTAAATATTCTGTTTCTGATGAAACTTTAGTATTTGTTCGACAAAGACTATCTAATTTTATTAGTATATCTTGTCAATATAACAGTAATTTTAACAAGAGCGATGAAACATATTTTGGTAGTGTATTATTGAATCCAGAAATTGATGATCAAACAATATATAATAATTTAACCTTATTTCAGCATCAGCTATTCACTGAGATTAGTTTCAATTTATATGAGGATATTGGATTTAATATTGGATTTGGATATAATTTTGAAAATAAAGTTGAATTTTATAATAATCATAGTTTAGTTTCCGATGATTATATTAGTAAAGATAATTTATTTATTAATTGTACTCTGCAATTTTTAAGATTAAGGTAAACAATATAAAAGTACATTGCACAACACCGCATAAAACCAAGCCGGGGGGCTAGCATTTTGACAATGAAATATATAAATTTAAAACATAAACGGTTTGATAAGCAGTCGGAATTAACTCCCGCCCAACCGATCCGCCAGCTGGCGGAGAGCTCACCCCAGCCTGCCGTCTGGCAGGGAAGGTAATTTTTATGCGGGGACCGTTACAGGGCATTTTTATTTTGCGATAAATAGAGATTAACTTTAGTACAATCGTCAAAATCGCAGTGATAAGTGGGGACATTTTGAAAGATTTGATTAAATTGTAAAGCATTTTTATTCTAGACTTATTTTTGACCATAGTCAGAATTAAAAAGTATAAAAAATGTAAAACAAAATGGATAAAAAGTATAAATTAACATCTGACTGTTTTGTCGTACCTTTGCAAAAAGATGATGATTGTTATATTGCTTACTTTCCTTTAGAAACCTTAATTTTTGAATTGAACAAATCAGGGGCTGAACTTTTAAAAATATTGAAAAAACAAGATAGTTTCATTGCTAATCAGGAAAATATAGAATTTTTGGATCAACTTGAATTATTAGGAGTGGTTAATAGCGCACGAAAAGAGGAACCATTTTATAAAACAACTGAAACACCCCAACCTGAAAGTGTTTTGTTAATGATATCAGACCGTTGTAATTTAAAATGCCTATATTGTTATAGAGCTGCTGAAAAATCAGGTGATAATATGCCTGTAAAAATTGCTTACAGTGCTATAGATGAAGTATTTGATAATGTGATAAAAAATAATAAAGCTGTTGCTTCTGTAGGTTATCATGGAGGAGGAGAGCCAACTATGAATTGGGATGTATTGGTTAAAAGTCTCAATTATGCAAAACAAAAAGCTAAAGAAAGCAATAAAAAACTTACTACTTCAATTTGTACTAATGGTATAATGAGCAAAGCTGAAGCACTATGGATTACTCAGAATATTGCAAATATCTCAGTATCAATAGATGGCAATGCCGAAATTCAAAATTTACAACGTCCCATGGTAAGTGATTCAGGTTCATTTGATATTGTCGCTAAAACACTGGATTTATTAGATGAAAATCAGAAAATATATTCACTACGTATAACAGCAACACAGTATACTGAAAATAAACTGGGTGAAATGGTAGTTTTCCTTTCTGAACATTTCAACCCCAAAACGATATGTATAGAACCCCTCTTTTCATGTGGCAGATGTGAAACTTCGGGATGTCAAGCTCCAGGACAAAGACTTTTTATTGAGGAGATGAAGAAAGTGTATGAAATTGGTAGAGATAAAGGTGTAGGTATTTTTTATTCAGGAAATAAAATTACAGGACTTACAAGTAGATTTTGCGGAGCAGTAGGTTCAAACTTTTTTATTACCCCACGGGGTGAAGTTACTGCTTGTTTAGAAGTGTCTCAAAAATCTGATCCGCGGTCAAAGATATTTTTATATGGAGAATACAACTCTGCTTCTAATAAATTTGATTATGATTTAGATAGATACAAAAAATTAAGTGACTATCAGGTGAATAACCTAAAAGGATGCGAAGACTGTATTGCCAAATGGCATTGTGGAGGTGATTGTATATCCAAAGTACCAGATCATAACAATATTATTAACAAGAGAAATTTATACAGATGTAATATTAACAGAGAGCTTTTAACGTACCTTTTACAAAAAGTGATGGACAAACAAATAGAATTAACACAACTAAAAATACACTAATATCGATATTATGAAACCAATTATCAAAAAAGTAGCTGATGTATCGCATCTTAGTTATTATAACGATGAATATACACTTGTTAATCGCCGAAATTTTATGAAAATTCTTTGTAAGGCAGGTATATTAGTAGGAGTACCTAGTATTATTCTTAATTCTTGTTCTGATGGAGAAGGTATATTTGGTGATAATGAAGATGAAACAGGAAACGGAAATCCGGTAAAAATAACAAGTAGAAGACCTACAGAAAGCCTATTTGACCTTTCGGAATCAAATGGAACACGTATAGATATTTATTTTGATAGATTTTTGGATAAAACGAGTGTTGAGGAGGCTTTTTCAATAAATCCATTACCTCCAAAATATAGTGGAATTATATATGAAGAAAATGAAAACAATGACACATCAAGATTAGAAGTACAATCAGACAATCATTATCTAAATCCACTTGCGGATAATACAGAATATGTTATAACATTAAAAGATACTGCTAAAGATAAAGATGGTAATAGAATAGATGGAGATGATGATGGAAAGGCAGGAGGTGATTTTGTATTTTCATTTGCTACAGGAAAAGTTTCTCCTCCAATCATTGAAGAATATTACCCTACTGGTGAAAATGTTGAACTTTCATCTCAGGGCAGAAAGGATACAAGTATTAAGTTTAGTCATAAAATGGAAGAAGAAACTGTTCTTGACGCTTTTTTAATTAATCCTGTACCATTAGAGTATGAGGTAAAATATTATAATGATCAAAATCGAATAGGTCTTTTAAATGATCCCGATGATACTTTGCAACCTAAATATGCTCCAAATACAAAATATACCATAACCATAAAAGGAACGGCGAGAGATTTTTATGGAAATTATTTAGATGGAAATGCAGATGGCGAAGGAGGAGATGATTTTTCATTTAGTTTTATTACAAACGATTATGCAGAACCCTGTTCATGCCAAAGTTACACTTGTAGCTGTGTTGGAGATCAATGCGGCTGTCAAGGCCACACTTGCACTTGTGTTGGTTTTGATTGTCCATGCCAATATGCAGGATGTCCTATGCATGGCATCTATTAATTCATTAGCAAAAAATTAAAACGCCCTGTAACATCGCATAAAACCAAGCCAGGGTGCGGTATCTGTATGACAACTTAATTAGATTCACTCCCCTGTCTGAAGCCAGGCAGGCGTTTCGGGAGGAAATTAGGGGGTTTTGTTATGGGTTTAAATCCCTACGCGTTATAACCATGCACTAATTAGTGGGTCTTATTTTACCAAATATTAATAACTACCTGAAAACTTTGATTTTACAATTCACTTTTTTAATTTAGCTCTTGCTTACAAAAAGGTGGGAAAAAACTAGTTAGGAGTAAGCAGGAAAAAATGAAAAATAGTATAAATACTAAAAAATGCAAATTATTGCTGATTGACAATTTTTTTGACAGTCAAACAAGCAAAAAGTTCCTGATACAAGCGAGCTTCATTAATAGACTATTAAATTTAATCTAAATGATATGAAAAAGAATTCCATCTTATTAGGGTATTCCGCTACTTTTTTTACAGCAGCATATTTTGTCTTTAAATTTTCTATGTTACCAGGGGCTTCAGCTCTAATGATAGTTGCAGGTATCCTGTTCTCGATATACTTTCCTCTATTGTTTCTCAGACGACTTAGAGATAACACAGGTCAGGTAAGGCTGGTGCATAAATTCGGGGCACTTCTTCTGGCTTTCACTATTTTGTGCATAATTCTACGATTTAATCATTGGGCTATTGTTAGATATGAAGGGAATGAAATCATACCACTTATTACTTTTTCTCCATGGATATACATAATTACTTACTGCTGTATTAGTTTCATTTTTGTTCCCTGGTTATTGTATGATCTGTATAAACATAATCGAGAGGGTTTCATCAAGAATTGTATCGGAGGATTAGGCCTGGCATTGCTCCCTATTGGTTTGATATTCAAGGATTATCATATGTTCCATTGGCGGTTTTTTTTCGCTATAAGTAA
>CAZBZX010000267.1:0-6450 GCA_964496465.1 uncultured Bacteroidales bacterium | reverse complement strand
ATCATAGGAAAAGAAGTACATATTTTTGGGACATACATTGAACAAAACAGGGCGGGCGCTCACTGTGACGGTCAGACTGAGCGAGTCGAAGTCTTATTTTCAGCGAGTTAGCTATTAACTCCGCCAACGGGTTAACATAAATTAAACAAAAAACCCCGTCAAATGACGGGGTTAAATTTTAAATGTATATAATTATTTAAACTATGCTAGTTTAACATTTACTGCATTTAATCCTTTTTTTCCTTCTTCCAAATCATAAAGTACTTCATCATTCTCTCTAATGCTTTCTTTTAAGCCATTTACATGCACAAAATACTCTTTTGGTGAATCTGCGTCTTTAATAAATCCGAATCCTTTCGAATCGTTAAAAAATTTTACTGTTCCTTTGTTCATAATATAAAATTAAATTAAGGGTGCAAGCTACGATTAATAATCGAGATAATACTATTTATACTCAATTAATTGATTTATTTTAATTTATATTTTATTTTACCTGGAATTAATTCTTTTTTTGATACATTGACTTATTCAAAATAGTAAAAATTCATTCAGCATATTCAATAAGTTGACTCATTAATTTTTTCCTTGCAATAAAAATTCTGCTCTTTACAGTTCCAAGTTTCAAATCAAGCTTTTCAGCAATTTCCTTATACTTGAACCCCTCCTTATGCATTTTAAAAGGTAATCTAATTTTGTGGTCAAGCTCTTCAATGGTTTTTTCAAGTTCCTTTGAAGCATATATTGAATCCGGATTAGAAAATGAAGTGTGCAAATAATCTATAAAGAATCCTTTTTTTGCCTGATAATTATAAGTTTTATGCTGCACTATGTATCGATAATTATTAATAAAAGTGTTCCTCATAATAGTAAAAATCCATGCTCTAAAATTAGACTCAGGTTCAAATTTATCTCTATTTTTTAAAGCTTTTAGTAAAGTCTCCTGTACCAGGTCTTTAGTATCATCTTTATCCGAAGTTAGCGAGTAAGCAAACTTTGTTAAGTTTCCCTGGAGGTTAATTAATTTATATTGAAATTCTAATGATGTCATGGTATAAAATTGAATTGTAACAATAGAATTTATAAAATGTCATTCCGTTTTTGATCAAATTCTTTTTTACCAATTTTACCTTTGGCATATCTTTTTTTTAATATTTCCAGCGGAGATCTTTTATTTGACAGGATCAAATTGTTTTTTTGAATTACTACTTTATAGATTAACCACCCAATAACAGCAAGTAGTATAAGGCCTATAATCCAGACCAAACCCATTCCGCAACCGTGACTTATTTCATTCATCATATTAAAAGTTTTAAATTTTTATATTCTTCTATCCATTAATTTTAACTCGTAAAACCAACATTTAAAAAATGAGGTTACATCCCTTTTGGGCCATTCTTCACAGATGCTGAATCAGGCATCATTTGGCTTTTTTTCATCTTAGTTGAGTCGCACTTCATTTTCTTTTGGTCATGTTTCATCATTGCCGTATCCTTTGGCTGTTGCATTTCTCCTTTATGCATGTTCTTTTTCTTTACAAGTTTCATTCCGCATACAGGGCAATTACCAGATTTATCCTTAATTACTTCAGGATGCATTGAACATGTATATTCAGCAATTTGCTGTGTGGGAGGTTTATTTTGTGGTTTTTGACCATAAACCCGGGAAATTGAAAAATTAACAACCATTAATCCTGCAACGAGGATTACAGAATACAAATATTTACTTTTCATGTGAATAAATTTTAATTAAAGTTCTTAATGTTAGTTATTTATGTTCTTTGTTTTTAGATAATGGCTTTTACTGTATAAATGTAAGGTTATACTTTGGCTTACATTTTACATAACTTTTAAAAAAAGTTACATCATTCACACATTTTTCTAATTAGAGAAAACCTGAGAACTGATGAGATTAGGAAATAATTTTGAACTTCTAAAAGAGAAAAAATTGGTCAATCATACAGGTTACTGTGAATGTTAATCGTATCAGGTTATTTCTCTATTTCTGGTTCAGTCAGGCAATCGCGCATTTCATCAAAAAAAGGTGTTCTTTTTTCTTCAACACATTTTGCAGCATACAAATAAAGGGCAGCGCTCCAGGTTTGCCAGTCCTGTCCCATAGCTTTGCCATCCTGGGCTTTTAACCATTCATTAAATCCAAAATCAACTCTCCTGAAATTAGATGTTTTTATGATTTGAGTTAGTGTTACGAGCTTTTTTTCGGCAAGTTTATACCTTTTAGCAGCAACTAAAGCCGCCACATAAAACCCGCAAACAAATGGCCAAATACCGCCATTATGATAATCACCTGGTTTATTATATTGCGAATAACGCTCAAGCCAGTCTGGATCCTCAGATTTTATAAAGGGAAAAAAATTAGGGGGCATATCAAGAGTTAATTCACCTCTGCTTCTCATGTTTTCACATTCATCTTCGATCCAGGAAACCATTTCATTTGCTCTTGTGGGTGATGCTATTCCGGAGAGAATGGCCAAACTGTTGCCAAGCAGGTCGAACCTTTCGCTACTATGGATTTTATAGGACCAAAAAGCGTAATAAGGTTTATATTTTACAACAAGGCCTTCATGAACATGATGATGCATCTCTCCTCCGGTAATGGTAAACCGTTCCATCTCATGGCGCACCCTTTCAGCTCTTTCGTGCTTACCAAGAAGCTGCAGATAGCTGTATGTTAGGGTATTTACAAACAGGCCATATCCGGTTACCCATTGTTCGTCGCGCCAGTCACTCGTTGGCTGCTGTGCTACAAGGTACCGGTCCGAAGGGCTTTGATATTCCATCCAGGTCAATGCTTTTTCAGTCGCCTCCTTAAGAAAATTTGTTTCACCGGATACTTTTCTAAAAATACCAACACCCAGTAAAAACAAAGGAGTAGTGTCACTAGCCCCCCGATCATCTTTGTCGTGTACCAGTGATGTAATATGACCATGTTCTGTCTGATTTTCCGTAAGTGTTTCCAACACTTTACGGATGCTCTCTAATAGCTTCTGATTTCCAGAAACAGCAATCCCTAAAATAGAAAACATCAAATCCCTGGTATATGGCTCAGGGTATCCCCAACCTGCCGTACGTGGAAGTCCGTGATATGGCCCGTGGGCATTATGAAGCAGCACTTCAAGGGCAGCTTCCTTTGCATCTTCAATTTCTTGCCAGTTTATAATTTGCATGTTATTAGTGTGTTAATAAGGTAATGTATTGTTTCTTCATTGTCAAATTGTTTAATTATTTAATTAACACATTAATGTATTCCCAATTTATCATTAATTATTTGAACAAACCGTTTTGCAACAACCCTGTAGTCGAAATTTGCCACGACCCTCTCCCGTCCAGCCTTTCCCATTTTATACCGCAATCCTTCGTCAGTCATAAGAACCATCAAATACTCTGCAATATCCTGGATATTTGCACGATAATCAACAGTTCGTGGCTTGTCAAATATCACTTTATGTTCATCCTCAAAGCCCGATTCATCGCCAAGGGTTACTTCATTCACAACAATTTTTCGTGCTATTTTTGCCAGAAATGCCGTTTCGCCGTGAATAAGCGTATCCAGCATTCCCATAGCTTTAAGGCTAATTACCGGTTTCTCACATGCCCCTGCTTCTACTTGTGGCATCCCGAATCCTTCAAGCCTGGAAGGGGCAGCATATATATCGCATGCTCCAATAAGGTATGGGATGAAGTTTCGTGAAATAGTGTTGGTTGTATAGGTAACATTTTTTTCAATGCCCAGACGTGTGGCTAGTTCCAGATCGGCCAGATTTTGAAGTCTGGTCCGCGGCTGTGGCCATACTTTGCATACATATTTCCAATCGGGTGCTTTAGTATCAATAACAGCAAGGGCCTGCATTACCTCTTGTGCGCCTTTTGATGCGGCGTCACCACCAACAGTAAGGATCATTATCTGATCAGGCGAAATACCCAGCGCTTCACGAACGGCCAAAATTTTAGGATCGTTTTTACTATAAGGAATAAAAGAATCTGTATTGCACCCTACTGGTAACACTTCAATGTTATCCCTGTTTATCCCGTCGCGAATATACATTTCTTTGACCCAATTTGATGTCACTAAAATAAGAGGAAGGGCATTTAAAACCTCCTGGTAGTTTGCAACATAACCATCGGCAACCAGCCATGGCACAGCTTGAACCCCATACCTTTGCGGATGGAGCACCAGTTGTGGTGTGTGTCCCCAATAGCCTACACCAACCACAACATCTGGTTCAAACCAGCGATAATACCACTCTTTTTCCTGTGCTGATTCAAAATGAACTGCATGGGCATCAACACCCATTTCAAGAAGCCCTTTGTATAAAAGGTCACCTTGTGTTGCAAGTCCTCCGGGTGAAGGTGGGTAATCGTATAAAACCAATACTTTCATAATGAATAATTTTTTTATGACTCTTTTCTAAACAGAATATGATTCAAAGTATTGGAATGATGGAATATTGGAATAATGATCTTTTGAAACGCCCAACATTCCAGTTTCCCCTGCCTGCCGGTTTACCTGCCGGAGGCATGGCAGGCAGGCATTTACCTATAATGAATCATATATTTTTTAAAATAAAACCTAATATATTTGTTAATGTACTAATGCTCATATAGATATTCAACATCAACATATCACCTAATTATATTATTACCTTGGTTAAGCCATTTTTTTGCATCGTAAGGATAAGTAAATTGCCAAAATGATTCGGACCGTGGTGTTGTTTCTGCCTCGAAACTGTTTTTTTCAAATCCATAGGTTTCTGTAATTATATTGTATTTTCTTAACCATATCCGCTTTGTAAGTATACGGCAAATAGAAGCAGTTTCAATAGGTCTTGGAAAATATTTTTTATTTCCGTCCTCGTAAGCAAAGAGCCAAAGCTCATTCGTAGATATTTTTCTGGAATTCCAAAGTTTTATAACTGCTTTACCTGTTTCTTCATGCCTTATATGTCTTGTGTATTCTCCGGTTGGACTATGGGATATTATCAGGTCGAAATGTTTTGCAGGCAATAACTCCAATATAGCATGTTCAACTTCTGTTTTATTCAAAGGCTTTTGATCAGGACCATCATCAAGATCGCCCATGATCCCTTCTGATTTAAAAGATATTAATGCTTTATAAAACTTAGGGGCACGCTCTTTATCGCTTCCCCTGCAAAGACAAATAATAAAGCAATTCCATGACGGATGGCTCAATATTGTTCCTCCAGCCCATAAGGTTTCATCATCGGGGTGAGCCACTATAACAGCGACATTTTTTGTAGGTTTTTGGATCATTAGTAAAAATTATATTTCTAATGTTTTTATAATCTTTTTTAATGAATTGGCGGAATGTTTAAACAACTCCTGTTCTGATTCTGAAAGTTCAAGTTTCAGATAATGCTCTACCCCATGCATGTTAACAAGAGATGGAATACTTAAACATACATCGCTTATGCCATAATAATCGGTGATAAGTGAAGAAACAGGTAAAATTGAATTCTCGTTCCTTATAATAGACTGGGTTATTTTAAGTAATGCCAAAGCGATAGAATAGCTTGTTGCACCTTTTGCCTCAATAATCTGATGAGCTGAATTCTTTACTTTCTCAAATATTTCATCCAGTTCATTTTTAGAAATGTTTAACCGGGCATCTGAACAATATTTTACTATATCCATCCCTCCAATACTAGCATTACTCCAAACGGGAAATTCTGTTTCACCATGTTCTCCAACAATATACGCATGAATATTGCCGGGGTCAACTTTACCGTATTCACTTATCATGTACTTCAATCTTGCTGTATCAAGAACTGTTCCTGAGCCTATTACTTTATTCGGGGGAAAGCCGGATATTTTTAAAGTGACATAAGTAAGTATATCTACCGGGTTGCTTACAACCAACAGAACAGCATTTTTTGTATAGGTTGTAATAGCTGGTATAATCTCTTTAAACAATAATACGTTAGCTATAGCCAGGTCTGTTCTACTTTGCCCGGGCTTCCGGTTTGAACCTGCTGTAATTACTACAATATTGGCATTTTCACAACCTTCAAATCCGGCAGCATATATCTTTGTAGGATGAGTAAGGCTTAAACCATGATTTAAATCCATACACTCATCCTTTGCAAGTAATTCATTTTCATCGACTAATACTATTTCCCTGGCTAAAACCACTAATCATTAATGAAAAGGCAAAAGTACTAACCACCTTGCCAGCGCCAATAATTACAATTTTTGGTTTTAAAGATTCCATATATTTTCATTTTGTTAGTTTTTATAGTACTGACCCGCTCCTTTAATTGTAAATATTTATCTGCTGCTTCGTTCACCAATTTAATGGACTCTGCTTCTCCTCCTTCGGCATGTAATATTTTCCCTGTCTCTCGTTCAACCCGAGTTGAGTTGACCTTCCGCGTCGAGTTGGCTGTACAATTTTTATTCCGATTAAAAAAATTAT
>CAZBZX010000266.1:0-6461 GCA_964496465.1 uncultured Bacteroidales bacterium | reverse complement strand
AATAGATTATTGTTTTAAAAGCAAAAAAACGGCATATGAAATTCGAAAAATGGTTAATGGAATGGGTGGATTAGTTGCTTACTTGGGAACTAATAATGGTTATGAAATTGAAATGATGGTTAAATCTGGGAATAAAAAAGCGAGACTAATTTTAAAAGCACTAGCTTTTCAAATTGCAAAAGAAATAGGGGCAATGTCTACTGTTTTAAAAGGAAAAGTAGAAGCAATAATACTAACAGGAGGGTTAGCATATAATAAGATGGTGGTTGAATGGATAAAAGAAATGGTTTCGTTTATTTCTGACATTGTAATTTATCCTGGTGGCGATGAAATGAATGCATTAGCAATTAATGCTTATATGGTATTAAAAGGTGAAATAATTCCTAAAGTATATAAATAAGTCAATAAATATTAATTTCACTTAATGGAATAATTTATCTTATACGTCATATTCTTGGATTTAATAATGGTGAAATATTTTTGTAATAATTAAAGTTTTAATTACTAAATTCGTGGCCGAATTAAAAAAAATGAAAAATGAACAGAATTTATGTCTTTGTGTTAACCATAATATTGTTTGGCTCATGTGAAAAACAAGAAGGTGTTGGTGGTACTTCATCAATTGTTGGGAAAATTAATAAAATTCGTTATTTTAAAGATCAAGATATAATTTACGATACTGTTCCGGCAGTAGCTGAAGACGTGTATATCATGTATGGAGAAAACACATATTTTGATGATCGGATTGAGACTCATAATGACGGTACATTTAGATTTGACTATCTATTTGAAGGGAAATATAGTGTATATGTATATTCAGAAGATGTTAAAAATCAAGTGGATACTGCAATATTAATTACCATTAAAATAGCTAATAAAGACGAAGAAATTAAATTAGATGATATTTATATTGCCGATGAAATTAATGGTACTTCTTCAATTTCAGGGACAGTAATGGCAAGAGACTATTACGATGCAAATATGAACATTAAAAATCCACCCTATATACCATTTCCCGCAATTGAGGAGGACGTTTATATTATGTATGAAAATAATAAAATTTATTTCGATCGATTCAGAACAGACTTATATGGTCACTATATTTTTAATGAACTAATACCAGGAAAATATTATATTTATGTTTATACAAAAATTCCGCCAGAAGTAGATTTAGCAGAAAAATTAGCAGTGATGGATAGTACAGTAATTACAGATCAAAATCAACATATTTTAATGCCTGTAATTTTAATTGAAAAGTAACAAATGAACAGTGAACTTAAAAATACAATTAATTTAATTGATTCGATTTCATTAAAGGAAATGGATGAGGTAAGATTATTAGATAGAACAGATACTAAATATGTTATTAATATAAACCAGTTACCTTCTATTATAAATGAAATAAAGAATGATTATTATATTTTAACTATTGATGATAAAAAGGTTTTTGGTTATGAGTCATTATATTTTGATACTACAGATTTAAAAATGTTCACTGCCCATCATAACGGAAAATTGAACAGGTTTAAAATACGAAAAAGGGAATATACTGATTCAAAACTTAATTTTTTAGAAATTAAGATCAAAACAAATAAGGGCAGAACAATTAAAGAAAGAATTTGTAATGAGGAGTTGTCAAAATCTTTATCTCCCAGGGCAAAAGAGTTCATTGTTGCAAACTCACCTTTTGAACCTGATAAACTGCACGGCCAAATTTATACCTTATTTAACAGGTTTACCCTTGTTAATAAATTAAAGAATGAGCGTGTAACAATTGACTTTGATTTAAAATTTAAAAATGGCACAAACAGTGAAAGCATACCCTTTATTGCTATTATTGAAGCTAAACAAAATAAATTCAATAAAGGTTCGAAGCTGATTGAAACACTTAAAAAGAATAAAATATTACCAAGTGGGTTTAGTAAATATGCTTATGGTACGGCCATTTTAAATGTCGATATAAAAAGAAATAATTTTAAACCTAAATTACTAAAATTAAAAAAATTAAATTATGTATAAACTATTATTTATGTTATTGAATAGTCAGGTTTTTGGAATTGACATTATTGATATACCCGACTTTACAGAATTAATCGTTCGATTTTTATTTAACACAGCAGTTGTTGTTATAATAGTTAGGTATTTATATTATGCTGTGGCAAAGAGAAAAGATTATTTATTTACTTATATTTTAATTGGCGTAATCGTTTTTTTACTTTGTTTTCTTTTAAATAATGTTAAACTGCAACTAGGTTTTGCATTAGGATTATTTGCTGTATTTGGCATCATCAGATATAGAACAGCCCAAATTCCAATAAAAGAAATGACTTATTTGTTTATAATTATTGGCCTTTCGGTTGTAAATGCTTTAGCTAATAAAAAAGTGAGTTATGCAGAATTATTATTTACAAACTTAATGATAATTGGGGTAACTTATGGTTTAGAAAAAGTTTGGTTATTACGCCATGAGTCAAGAAAAACGATCATCTATGAAAAAATTGAAAATATAAAACCTGAAAATTATGACAATCTCATCGATGATTTGCAAAAACGTACAGGATTAGTTATTAACAGGGTTGAAATTGGTAGAATTGATTTTTTAAGGGATATTGCAAGGGTCAGAATATATTATTTTGAAGATGATATTAATTATGCTGATGACGAAGTATTAGAACAGGATAATGGTGATTAGAATAGTAAAATTCAATATAATTTTATTTTGCTTTATTTTGTTTTTCATCAATGATGGAATAACCAAAGCGCAAACCAGTGATTTTCAAATTTGGACAACTGCAGGTATTTCAAAGAAGATTACGAAAGATATCTCCTTATCTATAGAGCAAGAATTAAGATTTTATAATAATGCAAGTTTTGCAAAGAAGTATTTTACCGATATAGGTGTAAACTATGAATTATTGAAATTTATTGACATTTCATTAAATTATCGTTTTATAAAAAATCGTGAAAATAATTCATTATTTGAGACGCAAAACAGGTATTATACTGATATATGTTTGAAGCGATCATTTAATAGATTTCGGTTCTCATTTCGAACAAGGTACCAGGTACAGCAGGAAAATAAAATAAATAAAGAAATGGGAGAGCCTACAGATATTTATAACAGAAACAAGCTTAGTATTAAGTATAATATTCCAAAATTTCCTGTTTCACCGAATATTTCCAGTGAATTGTTTTATCAGTTCGATAAAGCTTATGGAAACAAATTTGATAAGGTTAGATTTCAATTTGGTTTGGAGTATTCAATTTTAAAAGATCATAAGATTGAAATTTACTATATGTTCCAACATGAAATTATGCAAGCTGAACCAGAAAAAACATATATTCTTGGTCTATCATATTCTTATGAATTTTAAAGTTAAATTTAAGGTGTGGAAATTGAAACCGGTAAAATTTTTCCATTAAAATATTTATAACCATTTAATGAGAAATCAACAATAAACTCAGCCATTTCCTGTGCGTTTAGAGGTGCTTTATATCCTTGAAAAGCCTCTTTAAACATTTCTGTTTGAACTGCCCCTAATGCTAAACAATTGAAAAAAATTGACTTTTCTTTGTATTCTTCAGCTAAACATTCGGTCAAGCTGGCAAGCGCAGCTTTACTGGCACTGTAATAAGAAAGCCCCGGAAACTTAGAACTACCCTGGTATCCACCCATACTACCAATGTTTACAATGTGCGAAGGGATATTCAAGAAAGGTAATATGCATTCGATTAATTTAGCAGGAATAAAAAAATTTGTATTAAATATTCTATTTTTATCTTCTTCCTCAATTATATCAAAAGGTTTGTTAATTAATAGGCCTGCATTGTTAATAAGAATATCAACTTGCGGAAATTGATTTTTTATAACTCCTTGTAATACAGAGCAATCATTAAGGATAGAATTTAAGTCACTAGCGATGGTTATTATTTTAGATGTATTTTTATTTCTTTCGCAAGTCACTTTCAGATTCTGTAATCTATCATTATCACGCGAAATCGCAACAATTTTATGATTTTCAAGAGAACAAAATTTCTTCGCTATTTCAAATCCAATTCCTTTACTTGCTCCTGTAATAATAATATTCATTATTTTTAATATTAAAATAATATCTTTGTATTGCACAATAAAAGTAATAAAAAGCAAATAAACACAATGATGAAAATAAAAATTGTTTTAATAACTCTAATATGCTTTTTATTTATAAATACTGGTTTAAGCCAGGATGAGTATGATGATTTTTATTATGAAGAAGGAAAAGAGCAATCTTTTAAGGATCGATTATTTTTTGGAGGTAATTTTGGACTTTCTTTCAGTAATAATATTTCATATATAGAAGTATCACCACTAATTGGATTTTGGGTTACAGATGAGTTAGCAGTCGGAACAGGACCAATCTATCAATATTATAAGAACGAATATTATAAGCTGAAATTAAATATATACGGAGGTAGAGTTTATTCAAGGTATATTCTCTTTCGTAACTTTTTCATCCATGCTGAAGAACAACTTACATTTAACAAATATGATCTCACTACCGGACAAACAACTGATGATAATAATGTAAAAGCAGTAAATGATTTGCTTGTTGGTGGGGGATTAAGGATGCCAATTGGTCAAAGAAGTTCTATAAATCTTGTATTACTTTATAATTTAACAGAATCTGACTATTCTCTTAATTCAAATCCTGTCATCAGGGTTGATTTTAACTTTTAATATCATTTTAGATTAATTGTTATTTGGAATTTATGTAGCTATTGTAATTATTGTGTTTTTTAGTGATTTAGAGTTTTGGTAGCAAAAAAAATCAAGAACCTCTGCCACAAAAACACCAAATCACAAAATTCTCACCAAAAAACAGAAGCAATCATAAAAATAGAAAATCAAAACAGATTCTAAGAATATTCTGATTTTTCCTGTTTGAACAATTCATCTTAAATTTTGCTTCACTACAAATGATTGTTTATAAATAACATTATAAGTTAATTAGTATTCCTTTTATTCAATAGTAATATTTAATAATTTTAGCAAAAAATTGAAAGTATGGCAGATCTTTCAACTTTCTACATGGGACTTACTCTTAAAAACCCTATAATTGCAGCCAGTTCAGGGTTAACAAATTCTTTGTCTGATTTAATTGAACTCGAAGAAGCTGGAGTATCAGCAATTGTATTGAAATCATTATTTGAAGAAGAGATCAGACTCGAATTAGATAAGGATATTTTACGGATGCAGAAAGAAAATTTTATCTATCCTGAAACAATCGATTTTTATGATAATATTCAAGACAATGAAGATACATTAACCAACTATATAAAATTAATTTCCGAAGCTAAAAGAGATTTAAGTATTCCTATAATAGCAAGTATTAACTGTATAACTTCTGAAAAGTGGCCCTATTTTGCTAAAACTTTACAAGAAAGTGGGGCTGACGGTATAGAGTTAAATATTGCATTATTGCCTACTGACTTACACCGAAGCAGAACTGCAAATGAAAAACTTCATTTCGAGATAATTGAAGAAGTCCAACAACATATTAATATTCCATTGGCCTTAAAAATCAGTTATTTTTCATCCAACCTTGCGTTATTTTTAAAAAATCTAGGTGATTCAGGAATTAATGCACTTGTACTTTTTAACCGGTTTTATAGTCCTGACATCAATATTGATGATTTTGAAGTAATTTCTTCAAATATTTTTAGTAATCCTGGAGAAGCCACTATACCATTACGATGGGTTGCATTGATGTCAGGGATAGTAAAATGCGATTTAGCTGCTACTACTGGAATTCATGATGGTTATGGTGTAATAAAACAATTAATGGCAGGGGCAAAAGCCGTTCAAGTAGCTTCTACCTTGTATAAAAATGGTAAGCGATATGTTTCAATTATGCGCGATGAAATAATTAATTGGATGGATCAGCATAATTTTAATAAAATTTCAGATTTTCAGGGAAAAATGAGTCAGCATAATATTAAAACACCTGCTGCTTACGAAAGAATTCAGTTTATGAAATATTACAGCGGAAAATAAAATAAACAGCAAATGAAATTTATTGCTGATTTTCATATTCATTCACATTACTCAATTGCCACAAGTAAAAAACTTACTCCCGAATATCTTGATTACTGGGCAAAAATTAAAGGAATATCAGTTGTTGGAACAGGAGATTTTACACACCCTGGCTGGCTAAAAGAACTAAAGGCTAAACTTAATCCATTAGAAAATGGACTTTTTCAATTAAAATCCGAATTAATTATTAAAAATCCGATTATTGATAATACTAATTATGAAAGCACCTATTTCATGCTTACTGCTGAAATTAGTAGTATTTATAAAAAAGGAGGGAAGGTTAGAAAAGTTCACAATATATTATTTGCACCTGATTTTAAAACTGTTGAGAAAATTCAAAACGAACTTCAACATCGAAAATTTAATATTACTTCTGACGGAAGACCAA
>CAZBZX010000265.1:0-6465 GCA_964496465.1 uncultured Bacteroidales bacterium | reverse complement strand
CATATTTTTGTCTTGACTTTTGGTCCTTTTGGTTAAGCAAAAGGACAAGAGAAAAAAAAGATATATTTTACGTTGAACTCAGGTTATTTAATAATACTCCCAGGATGTAAAATTAATTGCATGTAACCTCTGTAAATCGTGCCTGTCATATTCAACCCGATCACGAGGGTATCCAATAGGTATAAGTGCAATTGGTTCAACATGCTTTGGTAAATTTAAAATTTCTGCACATTTTTCCACATTGAATTTACAAACCCAGCAGGTAGCTAATTCATTATCTGTAGCTGCCAATGTTAAATGATCAATAAAGATACCCACATCAATATCACAATGGTCTTTGCCATCACTTCTTTTCCACGATTTTGAATGATTGCCACATACAACTAAAATTACAGGAGCAGTTTTTATCCATTCCTTACTATAGCAACCCGCTATTTTATTTTTTATTTCTTCCTGCTGCACAACAAAAACAAACCATGGTTGGCTATTCCTGGCTGAAGGGGCTACTCTTCCAGCCTCTAAAATTTCTTCAAGAATTTCTCTTTTTATGGGTTTATTGTAATATACTCTGCTCGAATACCTGCTTTTTGCTAATTTATAAAATGATTTTCCAATTAATTTCATCCACAATACGATTTACTTAGTACTATTTTATTTTATTTTTTGGTTAATTATTAGATACGATTTATTTATCCTGTCCTTTAGAGGTTGTGTAAAAATTTATATTTTTACCCCCTGCCCCCTAAAGGGGGTTTATTGTAATTGCTTGATATTTAGAAAGTCCCCTTTAGGGGATTTAGGGGCATTATAAAAAAAGCCTTTCTCACACAACCTCTTTTGAACGGGGCTATTGACTATCAATATTTTAATTTTTCATGATTACCAGTTTTTTAGATCCCATTAGGCTATTACCTGAAATGATACGTACATAATATAAACCAGATAATTCATCTAAATCGAGCTTAATAATTTTCTGGTCTTTTTCAATTTTTTTATTTTGAACCATTAAACCGGAAGAATTATAAAGTTGGACATACGAATCTGCATCCAGGTTGTTACTTAATACAATGTAAACTTCATTAAATGCCGGATTTGGATATAACCTGAAATTGATATCGTTCCTTTTTATGGTATATTCATTCATATCAGTAGCGATATCAGCATTATTAATCTGGTATGCCTGGTAAATATCTTTTTTATTTACGTTTTGCACAAATATTACCACTTTGATATTATCATACGTACCATAAGTTTTATTTAATAAATTCCAGCTTGTGGAGAATTCCTCACTATTGCCAATTTCCCAAGCCCGGTTATAAACCATACCACTTGCATTTGGAAGTAATTTCTTTACCACATTTTTACAAGTAACATTATTATCAGTTACCCCGGTTATCTCTTCTTCAACAACAGCAACGAATACAGCTATTTTTTGTTTTGAGAAATTACTTAACGCAGAAATACTTGCATCAACATTAATGCTATTATTTGTTATAGTTGCAGTCCCTGAAATATCAAAATCGGGGTGATATAATGATTGCCTTATTAATAAAGTATCCATTGACCCTAAACTTGTTTTTTTATTGATACCATTAATTATGGAATATGGAATATCTGAAATATCTGAAATGTTGTAGTATAGAGTTCGCACTAATGGAACAGTTGTATTATCTAAATACAATAAGTCTTTCTGTTCCGGGCTGTAATGGAATTGTATATCAATGATATCCTCAGGATGTCTCATCTTTATATTTTCAAGTGTATCGCTTTCACTATTACTTTTATTAGTGCTGGAATCTGTAAAATGTTCAATCAAAACGAATTTATCTCTTTCTCCTATCCAGAAATCATCAAAACCAAATCCTTCTTTATTACCAGTAACTGAAGCAAAGGCAAACCTAAACCTTACCCTGGTACTATCAATTGTTGTATTGTTCAATAAGAAATCAACAGGATATCGAGCATCTAACCAACTCGGATTGTCAATATCTTTTGACCATCCAATGTTTCTTGCTCCTGAGCCACCTGGGTTAGAAGAAATTTCATTTGAATTAAACCAGTTTATACCACCTTTTTCCCTGTCTCCAACATTTTTCCAGATAATTTCATCAGATGGTGAATAGGTTGAATACTGCAGAACTGCCCCATCTTGCTGCTGAAGATTATAAATAACCCGTGTTTTTACCATGGGTTTTTTCAAGTCTCTAATGTCAAAGCAAGGGCTTGTAACATATGAAGTATCATCATTAATATATTCACCACCTAACACGGTTACCCATGCTTTACTTCCAGAATAAGCAGTATTTATTTTATTACTAGTTGGATTACCATACTCCCAGTTAAATACTTTTTTATCACTTTTAGGATCTATTTTACCGCTTTCTGCAAACCAATCTTGTTGCCCATTTTCAAAATCAAATAATTTAAATTTGCCAACCAAATCAGCAATTTTTATCACCGGACGAATATGTATAGTTTTTGTAGTATCCTTGGCGCAACCGTTTAAACTACCAGTAGTGAAAGTAACATTATATAATCCTACACTAGTATAGTTATGAGTGGTATTTATGCCAGAAGAGTTATCAATTGAGTCATCTCCAAAATTCCAATTGTAATAACTTGTTGGACTTGGATTTTTATTGAAACCTTTGAATTGAACTTCTTCTCCATCACATTCATTTACCCAATCAAAATCAATTGATGGAGTAGAAACAAATGTTGGCTTTTCTAATTTAGAAAACCAGCAACCCTCCTCAATAGATCTTGTTGAATTAACATAAAGTGTAATAGTATATTCTTTTGCTTCTGGAATTTTTATTTTTGGCTTTTTTGATGTTAGAGTATCCTTTAAATTTGGTCCATCTATAATCCATTCCCAGACAATAATAGAATCTATTGTATTTCCAGGTGTTAGGTACGAACTATCAATTAATTGTATAGAATCAGCAATACATAAATCACTATAGGTAAATTTAACAGTAGCTAATTCATGTATAATTATGGTAGTATCAATAGAACGATAGCATCCAGAATTAAGGTCAGTAAATGTATAGGTAATAACATTTTTCCCAATATTTGCATTATTTGGAATAAATTTGGCTGAACCATTGCCATTATCAACTAAGCTTGTTTTTGCAGAATCAATAATAAATGTACCTGAAGTGATATTAGTAGTAGGAGTAGTACCTGTTAATGTAACATTAATATCATCACCCTCACAATAATCCGGTAAAATATTAAATATTGAAAGGTCACCAATTACGACCACATCGATTGTTTTTTCTTTTTGAAATTCCGCACTGTCTGCACCCCAGTAAGTATATGTAATTGTATAAGAACCAGCCTGAAGGTCTGCTGGATCAAATTGTGCAGTATCATTACCCAGATCAGTAATATTTATTCCAGAGAAAACTCCAACAGTACCATCGAGCTTATTTGATGCTGCGTCTGGTGTATAATATAGTTGCTTTACAGGATCGTAACTACAATAAATAAAGTCATTGTTTTTATTGTTAATAGTTCCTTTAGGTATATCAACAGTAAATGTATCATATACAGCATTGATACAACCTGTTGAAATATTTTTATATCTATAACCTATTGTAAGATTTTTATTAAAATCAGTTGGGTCAACTTTATTTGGTATAAAGTAAATACTGTCTTCAATCCATTTTGATTTTTGTGCAATAAAATCACCTCCTACAGGAGATGCGGTTAGTAATACCTTGCTTTCATCATCATGATTAAAGAGTGTGTCCATATTAAATGAAATATCCGGTAATTTGTTAATCCATGTTGATTTAATTAAAGTGTCTTTACACCCACTGTAACTGGATTCGAAAATATATCTCACATAAATTGAATAAGTTCCTGGTATAGAATTATCTAAATTATTTGGGGTAAAAGTGCCTTGTTCACTCTCAGTGTCAAAACTAAAACCATTCGTATTTGTTAATCTAGTTGCAGGATTAAAGTCTTCAGAACTATTTGCTGATAACAAGTTAAATCCGCCTTTGCTATAATTAACTGAACCAGTTATTATATCAGAATTATCATTTTTACAATAGGCAGAATCAAGATCAATATTCATGTCTTCTATCTTATCAACTATTAATTTAATAAGGGTATAACCTGATGTGGAGTTTGTGTCTATATATTCAAATCGTATTGTAAAATATTCATCAGCAGGATAATCTTTTGCATTAAATATGAATGTAGTTCCATTTACAATACTATCTTCATAAATAAAGTTTTCTGATCCTGCTATTACCGGAATATCTATTTCTGCAGTAAAAATATCTGTCTCATATTGGCAATATACATCATCCTCGTCATTTAATCTTAATATACGCGCAAAATTATCTACAATATTTGTGGTTTTTGTTATACTATTCTCACAAGTATTTGTATCAGTATATTTATAAGTTATATTTACACCGTTTTTAACACCTATTTCATTTGGATGAAGTTTTCCATCACCGGATAATCCATAAGGAGGGCCTGAAAAAATTTCAATTCCCGAGTCTCCATATCTGTTTCCGACAAGTTCAACAAGTGAATCTTCAACATTATAGCTAACATCTAAATCGAAATTCACTTCAGGTAGCTTATAAACAGTTACATGCTTTTCAACACTATCGGCACAAATTTCAGTTTTAAGAGTATATTTGATTGAAAAGGTTGTGTCTTTACCTTTAAATATGGTAGAAGCTTTATTTGGATCAAATGAAGCAATGTCTCCATAATTGATTACTCCAGGTGGTGCATTAAAACTACCTTCGCCTTCTGTTCTATCATTGTCAATTGTAGCTGCAATATTAAACCTTGTTGTATTTGCACAATAGAAAGTGTCAGCTGGTATATCAAAATCTACTTTTCCAATAGAATCAATTTGTACGGTTTGTGATATCCAGTATTCAGTATTGTCAATGTAATAGCGATATGTAATAACATCTAAAATTCCATCTGTTTTTCCAGCTATTTGTATACTATATAATGCAGTAAAATCATTGAGTGTATCTAAAGCTTTTGGATTCTTTGTGCAAGAAAAACCACTATCAACAATTGAACTAAATTCACTAGGATTACATGTAATTTGTACTGTTAATGAATCATAGCAATACATGCTATTTAAATTGTCAATTATTCCAGTTGCTTTTTTAACAACGGTAGTTGCATTATACGTATTGGAACATTGCGTGGTAGGATTCGTATATGAGTAAGTTATATTATAACTTCCAAGTCCTGCATCATATGGTGAAAATGTATTATTAAATGAGTTAACACTAGCATCATCACCAGTAAATGTTCCCCCCGATATGTTTGGCACAAGGCTAATTTCACCACCATCTATGTTATAATTGGATTTTAATGGGAAATTAATATCAGGTAGAGCATATATAGTAATATATTTTGATGCAGTATCGCTTATACAACCATGCTCCGATTCATAGTAATAGTAAACAGTATCTATAGACCCATTAATAAAAATTGAGTTAGATGGACTTAAAGTTGCTGTTTTATATCCTGATTGAACAAAACCGGAACTATATGGTGAAATGAAGTGTCCTGTACCTGAAGCTGGTGTGTTTAATCCGGTTAAATAAGTATCATCATCATTAAAGCAAAGTAAAGTATCTGCATCTATAGATACTGTTACGGTTGATTCAACAGTAACAGTACTAATTACTGTATCAATACCTCCGCCTGATTCATTGTACATATAATAAACAGTATGAGGCCCGTATCCGGCAATTTCCGGACTAAAGACAATACTGTTTCTGGCTGAATCACTTAAACCTATATTTCCATTATCAGGATTTTTAATAACAAACCATCCTGTTGAATCTTCCTTATTGGCACCTGTAATAGTTACTGGATCATTATAAATACAGTAGAATGCATCTAAACCAGTAATATATGCTGATGATGTAGTTACTTTGACAGTTTTTGAAGCTGAATTTGTACATCCATTAATATCTGTATATGTATATGTTATTAAGAAATTAACGTTGGTATCTGCAATACTTGGATAAAATATAGTATCCTCGGCTACAACACCTGATCCTGCAAATGTTCCTCCAGAAGGATTTGCAGATAGTAGTACAGGATCGTTATTAATATTATATACACTTAGTAAATTAAAATCTGTTATAATTGGTAATGGATTAACCACTACAACAGCTGTACCCCCTAGCGAACTATAGGTATTCCCTGCACTATCGGTCAATGAAGTTACCTGGTAAGTGCCTGCTGTGTTTACTGAATCAATATAGGTTGTAGAGTTGTGGTTATTGACAATTGTTGGTGTAGATCCATCTGTATATGCGAAATTAAATGGTGGGATTCCTGTTAACGTAAGTAAAATTTCAGTTGAATCATCGGCACAAATGGTTGCAGATGTTCCAATAGTTGCAGTTGGTTTGGAACCAAATACTTTTGCACTTCCTGTTAACGTAGTAAACG
>CAZBZX010000264.1:0-6496 GCA_964496465.1 uncultured Bacteroidales bacterium | reverse complement strand
TGAACTAAGTCTTAAGTATTTAAAATCAATTACTCCTTTATTAAGCTGGTCAATAATTGTTGCTGCTTCTATAATACCAATATGTATTATTTTAGTATTTTTTCATTACCGAATGAAAAAAGGGCATGATCTGAAAAAATATTTTCATTTTTAGGAGTCAGGATTTTTTATGCAACCCGCATTCACGTGTATATGAATTTTCCCACCACCAGCGACCTGCGCGAATATCTTCTCCTGGAAAAATTGCCCTGGTGCAAGGCTGACAGCCTATACTAGGATAATCTTTTTTATGTAAAGGGTTATACGGGATTTTATGCTCCTCAATATAATCCCAAACCATTTTTTCTGTCCAGTTATATAAAGGATTTATTTTTATTAAACCATTGGTTTTATCCCATTCAACTAATTCAATGTCTTTTCTCACTAAAGATTGGTCTTTTCTTAGTCCGCTAATCCATGCGTCCATCCCATTTAACGCTCTCTTCAAAGGTTTAATTTTTCTTACATTACAACATTCTTTTCTATTCTCACTGCTTTCAAAAAATAAGTTTATCCCTTTTTTATTTACCATTTTTTCAACATCAATAAATTCAGGAAAATAGGTTAAAATATTTAATTTATATTTTTTTCTTGTTCTGTCTAATAAGTCATATGTTTCCGGGAATAACCGACCAGTATCAAGAGTAAAAATTTTTAAATCTGGACTTGATTTTGAAATCATTTCGGTCAATACCTGATCTTCAGCGCCTAAGCTTGTTGAAAAGCAAACTTTATCCCTAAATTTTTGAAAGCAAATAGTAACTATTTCTTCAGGCTTTTTGTCTTCCAAATCATTTTGTAACTGGATTATTTTTTCTTTGCTCATTTATTACTTTTAATAATTTGTTAAAATTAACTAATTAATTTTAACATTTTTTATACTTAACAATCAGAAAAGCAAAAAGTGCATTTTTTACAATTCTATGTAAAAATATGAAGGTTTTTTCCTAATTTGCTAGAGTATTATAAAACGTCTAACCTAATAAATATGCTTGATATTAATTTTGTTGATTTAATCGAAAACAGTATTATAAAAAACTGGGACATCAATGGATTTACTGATATTGATGGTGAAACGTATACCTATAAACAAATTGCACAAAAAATTGCCCAAATTCATGAAATTTTCAATAAATATCAAATTAAACAAGGAGATAATATTGCAGTTATTGGAAGGAATTCATCAAACTGGGCTACTATTTTTTTAGCTACTATTACCTATGGAGCTGTAATAGTGCCAATCTTACCTGATTTTCACCCAAAAGATGTTACAAATATCATTAATCATTCTGATTCGTTATTATTATTTACTTCTGACCAAATTTTAGAAACGTTAAAAATTGATGAATTACTGAAATTAAATGCTATAATTAGCATATCTAATTTTTCGGAAAAACATAGCAAACCTGGTTTAAAAACTGTAGAAAGTAAAAAAATTGAAATAAATAGCTCTGGTGATATTAAATATATAAAATCGACAAACGACAAGTTGATGATAATTAGTTATACTTCAGGAACTACTGGATTTTCGAAAGGGGTGATGCTACTTTATAATAGTTTGGTTGCTAATATTTTATTTGCACAGGATAATTTGCCTTTATATAGCGGCGACAAAATTGTATCGTTTTTACCATTGGCTCATTCTTACGGACTTGCTTTTGAATTTTTGTTTCCATTTACGCTGGGTTGCCATATCCATTTTATGACAAAAGCTATTTCTCCTCAAATAATTATTGAAGCATTTCAAAGTGTAAAACCAAAACTTGTTTTATCAGTTCCTTTAATTATTGAAAAAATTTATAAAAAACGTTTACTTCCAAAAATTTCAAGCTTTCCTCTAAATGTTTTAATTAATATTCCATTATTAAACAGAGTAATTTTTAAATCAATAAATAAAAAATTATCTGAAGTATTTGGTGGAGAATTTAAGGAAGTTATTATTGGAGGGGCTGCTTTGAGTGCTGAAGTGGAACATTTTTTGAAAAAAATTAATTTTAAATTTACCATTGGTTATGGAATGACTGAATGCGGGCCGTTAATCAGTTATTCTGCATGGGATAAAACAAAATTAACTTCTGCAGGAAAATTAATTGATTATCTTGAGGTTAAAATTGATTCGCATGATCCGTATAGTGAAGTTGGTGAAATTATGGTAAAAGGTGAAAATGTGATGCTGGGGTATTATAAAAATGAAGAGGCAACCAAAGCAGTTTTAGGTGAGGATGGTTGGTTGCATACTGGTGATTTAGGACTAATAGATAAAAACAATATTATTTTTATCAGGGGAAGAAACAAAAGTATGATCCTTGGGCCTAGTGGCCAGAATATTTATCCCGAAGAAATAGAAGCTACACTTAATAATATGCCATATATTCAGGAGTCGGTAGTAATTGAAAGAGAAAAGAGGTTGGTTGCATTGGCTTATCCTGAGCCTGATTCAGTTGCGATGGATAAACTTTCTACTGATGATTTGATTAAATCGTATGAGCATACCCGTAAAGAAGTGAATAAACATTTGCCAAAATATATGCAATTGGCAAAAATTGAAATTCATGAAAAAGAATTTGAAAAAACTCCAAAGAAAAGCATAAAACGGTTTTTATATCAAAAAGCTTGATAATTAAGAATTTCGTAGTTTAAAATAAAAAATAATAAACTTTACGCAACCCAATAGGTCTCTTTTTCATCTTTAGACTGTAACCTAAAGAAATTTAATTGTGGAGGAAAAAAGATGAAGAGAAAAGACGCTGTTTTATATTATTGTCATTCTGTTAATGGTTCAAAATTATCTTCAAGAACTCTTGATAATTCTCATGTTCAGATTAAAGTAATGGATCAGGATAACAAGGATGTTGTACTTGATCAATTAGGCTTTAATGAAAATAATGAATTAATAAAATTTGTAGTGCATATTATGCTTCGAAAGTAATATATGATCAGGAGCAGAAAATAAAGTTATTTGAACAATAAAAGTTAGTTTGCTCTGTAAATTACTTAAAGGTTAGGCACCCTTGAAGTGTTTTCACTTCAAGGGTTTTTTATATGTTTTGCTCAATAGCTCTGTTTAAAAATAATATAAAAGGCGACATTAATTTAAATTTTTCTGTTCAATAAGAGATGCAAGGATTTTATATTGGTATATTAAATTGTATAATAATCAAGGGTTTTTAAAGATGCAATTTGATACATCATAGGTAATATTTTTTAGTTTAACTAAAAGTAAAAAATTAGAATTATTAAACAATGAATCCAGTTTGTATCTAAAGTTGTAAATATTAATAATTTTATTATTGTTCTTTTAACTTGATTTAAAAGAACCAAAAGATCAAGACTTATAATAATTTTTTGCAAAACTACCTTATCTGCTTTTCGCGTATTCCAAGCCGTACAGGATGAAATGCAGTAATTTTTAGCTAAATTTTCGAGCCCTGTACTCGTGGAATACTTACCAGCCCAATCACACATGCAGACAACTTGTTTTGCTATAAAAATTCTCATAGGCCAAATATTATGAACACAAAATTTGTTGTAAAAGAGCAAGGTTGGCCAGCCAAAATGCTGCGAGCCTTGCTGCCTTGTGGGTAAAGGCAGAGATCATTTTGGCAAGATTTTTCTCTGGTTCCCTGCCCGTCCGGTCAGGCGGGGTTTCTTTTCATCGATTGGAAAAGAAATGAATAAAAAGAAAGAAATGGGAAACTGTTTAGCAACTCAGCTAAATCTGCCAGATATAATATACCTAAATAATTTTTGATATTTATAACATAAGGTTATCTCTTTGAAAGAAAACAGAAATAATCATGGAAAAATGGATATATTTTTCAATACAATAGTACAAGGGATAGTACCTCAAGGGTTTTTTATATGTTTTGCTCTATAGCACGGTTTAAAAACAGTATGAAAGGCGACATTAATTTAAAAGCTTTTTTTAATTCGGTTGGAAATGTTTCAGAAAATAATTCTTTTTCTGAAACTTGCCTTCCAGCAGTAAAACTTTTAAACTTTAATAATTCAATATCTGGAAAATCTTTTGGAAAATCACGAGGAGCGGATTTAAGTTTTTCTGAATCTAAATCGCCAAAATATGATTTAAAATCTTTATTGAATATTATATGCTTATATTCATCTGTAAAATTATATATCTCAGTTCGAATTGCTTTCAGAATATTACCCGGAGGCATGTGAATTCCTCCACCAATAAATATACTACCAGGTTCAAGATGAATATAATAACCTGCATGACCGCTATTTTTTCCACCACGAACGAAAAATGAACTGAAATGTGTTTTGTACGGAGATTTATCAGGGGAAAATCTTACATCCCTGTAAATTCTGAAAATACAGTCTTTAGATTCTAAAACGCCAATGGTTTTATCAATTTGAGCTATTTCAGGAATAAATGCATTAACAAAATTATCCCATTCATTACGAACTTTATTATATGTCGGTTTATTATCATTAAACCAATCACGATTATTGTTTTTCTTTAATTCTTTTAAAAAATCCAGGATTTCTTTTGATATCATATTTCCTTTTTAATAGTTGAATAATTCGTATTTTTATCACAAGATAAAACAAAAAAATGACAAAAACAGCCATAATTGTTGCAGGGGGTACTGGAAAAAGAATGAATTCAGAAATACCAAAACAATTTATTGAAATTAATGGATTACCAGTACTTATGCATACTATAAAGATATTTTATAAATATGATAATTCTATTGAATTTATTATTGTTCTACCAAAGGATCAAATTGATTATTGGATTGAGCTGCGCAAAAAGCATAATTTTTTAATAAATCATAGAATCATTGAAGGGGGAAAGACAAGATTTCATTCGACTCAAAATGCTCTTAAATTGCTTGAGAAAAAGACTCTTGTTGCTGTTCATGATGGTGTTCGTCCTCTTGTTAGTATTGACACAATAAGCAGGTGCTTTCGTACTGCTGAGATTGAAGGGAATGCAATCCCTGTTATCCCGATTAATGAATCAATAAGAAAGATCGATAAAAACGATAATTTTCCAGTTAACAGAGATGATTATGTATTAATTCAGACTCCTGAAGTTTTTCATAGCGATATTTTGATAGATGCATTTAAACAAGATTATTCTAATGAATTTACGGCTTGTGCATACGTTATAGAAAATCTTGGGATTAAATTAAATTTGGTAGAAGGAAATAAAGAGAATATTAAAATAACTAATCAGTTTGATTTATCAATTACAAAATGTTTATTGGAAAAACAAGATTGAAATTATAGGACAGAATCCAATAAATAATCCAAAATAAACTTGTTTAGGCTCATGAACATTTAGTTTTAGTCTTGAAAATCCTATTATTCCTGCAATAAAAAATACCAGTATTAAGTAAACTTCAAGATGTATTGCATTAAATTTTATTAAAGACATAAGTACTCCTGCAATTCCACCAATTCCTACCATATGGATACTAATTTTACTTTTATAAGTAACCATAAATGTAATTAATGCTGTTATTGACAATGCTAAAACATATAATTTAATAAATTGAGGAATAAACGTAAATCGACTAAAAAAGTAATATCCAATAAAATAGAGCAGAGTGACGATAAATAAAGGTAATAGTCTTTCTTTTCTTTTATCAATAGTATAATTTGAGATTATGCCCTGAAGCTTGAAAATAGGCATAAAAAGCAATGGTAAAATGCAGGTAGTTAATATAATGAAATAGAATACCAAACGTTTAATTTCGATTGGTAAGAATGAAATGTATGTACCTGAATTCATGATTATCAACATCCCTATTGTAGGCATCAATAACGGATGAAAAAAATAGGTTATAAATAGCGCAAATTTTTCCTGAAAACTTCTTTTCATTATAGCTCCTTCCTCAATCTGGCAACCGGTATATTTAGTTGTTCTCGATATTTTGCGACTGTTCTTCTAGCTATTGAATAGCCTTTTGTTTTTAAAATATCAGCTAACTTTTCATCGGTTACAGGCTTTCTTTTATCTTCATTTTCAACACATTCACTTAGTATTTTTTTTATTTCCCTTGTCGATACTTCTTCACCAGCCTCATTTTGAATGCCTTCAGAGAAAAAGAATTTTAATGGATAAATACCAAAATGAGTTTGTATATATTTACTATTAACAACCCTTGAAACTGTTGATATATCAAGATTAGTAATTTCAGCAATATCTTTTAAAATCATTGGGCGCATTTTTGTTTCATCCCCTTCATCAAAATATTCTTCCTGATAATTTAAAATAGCATTCATTGTATGCAGCAAAGTATTTTGTCTTTGTTTTATAGCATCAATAAACCATCGGGCTGAATCGAGTTTTTGTTTCACAAAATTTACAGTTTCTTTTTGCGTTTTGGTCTGCTTTTTTTTGTTTTTATTTATTCCAGTAAGCATATTTGTATAGGTTCTGCTTAAACGCAATTCTGGAATATTTTTTGAATTTAGGCTTAAT
>CAZBZX010000263.1:0-6526 GCA_964496465.1 uncultured Bacteroidales bacterium | reverse complement strand
ATTTAGTTTATTATTGCGAATTAAAAATTGAAAAACATTTCAATAAATAGAATTATATGATTGAAAATCAATGTATTTAAAAAATTAGTTGATGAAATGGGTATTTTCGTGGCTTTCTTTTTTCGCCACCAAAACTCAAAAGCACCAACCATACACCAAATAATATAAAATCAAAACAATTAACTCTTAATTCATATTATTAAGTAATTGTAATTTAAATTTAGTTACCGAGTTATAAATAAGCTAATCTTTCAATATACTTTCTAAATAATAATTGCATGTAATTTTCAGTAAAATGAAAATATTCCTGCTATTTTGTATACTTTATAAACTTCTATTAATCAAAACTAGATCTAATATATCTACAATAAAAGACTGTTAATCTTATCCATTTAACCATTCATCAAATAATTTGGATTTCTAAATAATTTTTACATAAATTGCTCATTGAAATATTTTATCCAATTTTAAGCAAAATTGAATTGGCTGGGTTTTGCTAATATTTTTTACTGAAATTCGAATTGTGTCGACTTAAATTGATATAAGTGGCTGTTATATATAATTAATAACTAAATAATTAATAAAATAATTATCATGAATCAAATTAATCAACCCAACTCTTTTTCGTTAAAGAAATTCATGTGCCTATTCACATTATTGATATTGAATTGTAGTTTAACCCTTTTTACATTATCAGCGCAAGATGCCTATTTTAAAAAGTTGCCTGATGGACAGGTCCCGGTTATTGATGGAATAAAAGAAAGCTTATGGGATGGTGTAGTAATACATAATATTGAAAGTAACTACCGAACTGAAGTTCCTACACTTGATAGTGCTACCTGGCAGGCAGTCTGGAATGATACCGCTATATTTATATTAGTTTATGTTGAAGATGATATCCATTGCGACCAGTGGTGTTCTGGAATGAACGAATGGGAATCTGATGGTGTTGAAATTTATTTTGATGTGAATGTAGGAAATTTGGAGGATGGAAATGGTGCAGGTGAATATCCAAATGGCCATATCCAATTTGCATGGGGAGATATAGGTTTTGTGCAAGATGAAAACCAGGATTTTTTTTATGGGGAAACCTGGGCTGGTGCATATTCAAGTAGAGCCTATTCTCTGTCTGATCCTGATTATATATATGAATATGCAATTCCTTTTAGGTCACTAGTATCAGATAATAACGACACACTTAGTCCATATGATCGACCTATAATAGGTTTTGATGTGTATATCATTGATTCTGATGGTTCTGGAGACCCAAGAAGAAGAGCTGTTTGGAAAAACGAAGGAGATATTGATGAGCCCTGGAATAATATGGATGATTGCGGAGAAGTTGTTTTTTGTGAAGGAGCTTTTGGACATGGTAAAATAGATGTTTCGGATAACTGCTTTAATTTTGGAGATGTATTTGAAAATGGAAGTAGCACACAAACACTTGAAATATATAATGTTGATTGTGAAGACTCTTTATTTATAACAAACATAATTTCCAGCTTATCGGAATATTCGGTAAATCAAACTATCGATACTATTTTACCAGGTAGTAGTGTATCAATTGATGTCACATTTAACCCAACATCTGTTGGTACGTTTAACGGTAATCTTACTATTTACAGTAACGATATTGATACTACAATTTGCCTAGAAGGAAAAGGTGTTGCTCCTCCTGAAATGCAAATAAATATAGCCTCATTTAATATCGCCTTTTCTCAGTGTGTAGATTCTACATACGATACATTAAAAATTTATAATATTGGTGCAAATGATTTAACCTTTACAATTATTGCAAAATCAGATATTGATTCAACAAGCAGTCAAAACTTTACATCTGCCGGTGAAACCACCATTCATACCTTTAGCAATATTAATTATATTCCTGATTCAATATATTTATTAATAACAATTAATGGGGATTATGACGGTGGTTCTGAATATGCCACTCTAAATATTGAAGGAACTGACTATGGTCAAATAAATGATGAAGATGTCTCTAACGGAACTGATATTATACAAACTTATTCCTTTGGTGGGACAGATGTGATTAATTGGTTGTCAAACAACCAGTTAACAGTAAATATTGAAAATGAAAATTCTGTTGATCCATCTATGGGTGGTACTGATATGCATACTGTGGAATTAATAATTGATTACATGGTATGGCAAACACCTTCAACTAATACAGGAACAGTCATTCCGGGTGATTCAGCATTAATTGGTGTTAAGTTTAATTCAACTGGATTACCTGTTGGAATACATAATGATTCCATAATAATCAATTCAAATGATCCTCTAAATTCAGAAATTGTAGTTAATTGTCAGGCAACTTTGTCAGCTGGTTTACCAGAAATTGCTTTTTCTGATACTTGCTTTGATTTTGAAGATGTATATCAAAATTCAACACGCACAGATTCTTTATTAATTTTAAACACAAGTTGTGATACGTTGCGCATAAGCAGTGTTACTGCTTCACTTGGTGAATTTACTATTGATGCATTTCCTTTGACTGTTGCTCCTTTTAGTTCCGAATTTGTTATAGCAACATTTGATCCTTCAGGCATTGGTGCTTTTAATGGAACTTTAAATATTTATTCAAATGATGTAGATACATCGCTAAGTATAAAAGGAATGGGGTCTTCAAATATTCATGTATATAGTGACATAACTTCCGACACATCATTTTGTGAAGACACAATTATTATTCATAATAACATAACAATTGATGATAACGTAACTTTGACAATATGTGCTGACGCCCTGGTACAGTTCAATGGTTATTATAAATTAAATGTGCAGGGAACTTTAATAGCCGAAGGAACTTTAACAGACTCAATTACATTTACAGCATTAGATCAAAATGAAGGATGGCATGGAATACGATTTAATAATACTCCTTCAACTAACGATTCATCAAAATTAAAATTTTGTAAATTGGAATATAGTAAAGCTACAGGAGGTATTTTTGAAGATGAAAATGGAGGCGCCTTATTTATCAATAATTTTAATAAATTATGCATATCTAATTGTGATATTAATAATAATTATGCTTTAAGTTATGGAGGTGGGATTTATGTTACTAATAGCAGCTTAATACTTGATAGTTGTAATATCACTAATAATATTGCAGATGGAAATGGAGGTGGATTATATGAAGAATTTTCTTCCTCAACTCTAATAAATAATATTATTAGTAATAATAGCGCAAATAGTGGAGGTGGAATATCTGAATATAATTCTTCCTCAACGCTGACAAATAATATAATTAGTAATAATAGTGCTAGTGGTAATGGAGGTGGAATATATGAAAATAATTCTTCCTCAACTATAATAAATAATTTAATTAATAATAATAGTGCAAATAATAATGGAGGTGGCATGTATTTCAATTTTTGTTACTCTAATCCATTATTAATTAATAATTTAATTAATGATAACCAAACTAATAATGGGGGTGGCGGAATTTATTTTTACTACTCTAGTCCATTAATGGCTAATAATACAATCAGCATGAATAGCGCATACTCTGGAGGAGGAATCTATTATGATTATAATTCAAATTCTATAAATAAAAGTGCAATTATTTGGGGAAATACAGCAATTGCAAACGGCCAACAAGTTTTTATTATTAATGAAAACAGTGATCCTGAGTTTACCTATTGTAATATTGAGGGTGATACTTCTGCTTTTGAAGGAAATGGTTCGGGAGAATATTACGCAGGTGTTTATAATAATAATATAAATGCAGATCCGGATTTTGCTGATGTAGCAAACCAGGATTATAGCCTATCCAATACCTCCATTTGTATTAACGCAGGAATCCCTGATACAACTGGTCTGAGCATACCAACAATTGATTTAGCCGGAAATCCAAGAATTTATAACAGTGGAACAATTGATATAGGCGCTTACGAAAATCAAACTATATCAACTAACAGAAAGCCGGTTCTTACTAAAGTTGGTATTCAGCAAACAAGTGTTTCAACTACGCTAGAACTAATAACTGTAAGTTTTACTGATGCTGATGTTGGTGATTCGCATACAATATCTGTTGTGTCAGATAACGGTAATGTTACCGTTCAAAATCTAAGCAGTACAACCGATTCAGGAGCAACTTACGATTTGATACCGCTTACTGATTGGTCTGGAACAGCAAATATAACGGTTACTGTTACGGATAATAGCAGTGAAAGTAATGATACGGATGAGGAAACCTACCAACTAGTTGTAGCAAATTCGTTGTGTGGAAATATTACATCAGATACAACCTGGAGTGGAGCTGTTCTTATTGATTGTGATATAACTGTTGATGATAATGTGACCTTAACTATCGATCCGGGAACTTATATTGAGTTTGCAGGTCATTACAGATTCAATGTACAGGGAACATTATTAGCTGAAGGAACATCTGCAGATTCAATTACGTTTACCGCATCAGATCAAAATGAAGGTTGGCATGGAATACGATTTAATAATACCCCTTCAACAAATGATTCTTCAAAATTGAATTATTGCAAATTAGAATACAGTAAAGCCACAGGAGGAATTTCTGAAGATCAATTTGGAGGAGCTTTATATATCGATAATTTTAAAAAATTAACAGTATCCAATTGCAATATTAGTAACAATTATGCTTTAAATAATGGTGGTGGAATTTTTGTTATTAATAGCAGTTTAATATTTGATAGTTGCAACATCAATAATAATATTAGTGAACTGTATGGAGGAGGAATTTTTGAAGATAATTCTTCGTTAACTTTTTCAAATAATACAATTAGTAACAATAGCGCATATAATGGAGGTGGACAATATAGGAGCAATTCTTCCTCAACTTATTCAAATAATATTATTAGTAATAATAGTGCAAGTTCCCAGGGCGGTGGAATATATGAAAATTCTTCTTCTACAACTAATGCAAATAATATAATTAGTAATAATAGTTCAAATCAGGGTGGTGGAATATATGCTGACAATTCTTCCTCGATTTTTTCAAATAATATTATTAGTAATAATAGCACAAGTTCAAATGGTGGTGGAATTTATTTTAGTTGGTGCTGGTCTAATCCATTAGTAATTAACAATAATTTAATTAGTGATAATAACTCTAATTCTAACGGTGGTGGAATTTATTTTTACTACTCCAGCCCGGCAATGACAAATAATACTATCAGTAATAACAGTGCAAACAACGGAGGCGGTTTCTATTTTTATTATTATTCAAATTCCGTAAATAGAAATACAATAATTTGGGGAAATACAGCAACTGATAACGGTCAGCAGATTTATATTAGTCCTGATGACTCTGACCCTGAATTTACCTATTGTACTATTGAAGGAGGAAGTACAGCTTTTGAAGGAAATGGTTCGGGAGCAAATTATACAGGAACTTATGAAAACAACTTCACCATAGATCCTAAATTTGAAGATGCCGCAAACCAGGATTATCGCCTTTCTGATATTTCAGTTTGTATCAATGCAGGAACACCAGATACGACAGGTTTAAATTTACTTTCAGTAGATTTAGATGGTAATCCCAGAATTTATGATGGAACTTTCGATATAATTGATATTGGTGCTTATGAACTTCAATCCGATCCTGCACCTACGTATGAACTTATATTATCTGATTTATCAATAGATATTGGATATGAAACCATTGATTCTACTGCAGTAAAAAATATAACCATTTATAATATTGGACATGCAGATGTAACAATTACTTTAATAACTGCTCCAACAGGTTTTGAAGTTAAAACAGAAGGAAGTGGTACTTATAGTTCATCTATTTCAAGTTTTGACCTTAAAGCTCATCGTGATACAATTATTAATGTGGCTTTTACACCAACTATAGCTCAAAATTATAATGGCAATATAGTAATTAATAGCAATGATGCAGATGAACCTACGATAAATGTTTCTGTTTCTGGAAAAGGAACTTCAACGCTTTGTATGCGGAGTAGTATTACTGCTGATCGTACTCTTTGTGCCGATACAATTTATATTACAGATGATCTGACTATTGAAAATGGAGTAACTTTAACTTTTTGCCCGGGAACCTATGTTGAATTTATGGGACATTTTATGTTAGATGTGCAAGGAACAATCTTAGCTGAAGGAACTATTACAGATTCAATAACATTTGCAGCCAGGGATCAAAATGAAGGTTGGAATGGAATACGATTTAATTATACATCGTTTACTAATGACACATCAAAACTGAATTATTGTAAATTGGAATATGGTAAAACCATAGATGGAGGCGCTTTATTTATTGATAATTTCAATAAAATAATAATTTCTAATTGCGATATTACTAATAATTATGCTTCAAGGTATGGGGGTGGTATTTACTTAAGCAATTGCTACATAATAATTGATAGCTGTAATATAACGAATAATAATGCAGTTGAAAGTGGAGGTGGAATTTATGAAAATTATTCATCCACCACTTTTACAAATAATAATATTAGCAATAATAATGCAAATTCCGGAGGTGGAATATATGAAAATGGGGCTTCCTCTA
>CAZBZX010000262.1:0-6531 GCA_964496465.1 uncultured Bacteroidales bacterium | reverse complement strand
AGGTCTAAATAATAATATCCCCGGACAATCACGCTTTAGCGTGTGCAGTCCGGGGTTTTGGCTTAGCCAAAATCTTCCGCTGTAATCATATCGATAGGATTTGCTATTCAGTTTTTTACAGCGGAATACTGGCACTTCAATTATAATCAATATAAAATATTCACTAATATGTTGGTGTAAAACAAACGAAATGATTTTATGCCCTATAATAAGCAATTACTTAAAATTAGAGAGAATTATAAGAAAACCTTGTAGCCATGAGAAATTATTTGATTAAAATTATTCGATTTTTAACTTATTATTTCTTAATAACCCGAATTCGGACAATACTACTTCGTTAACAGCGAAGTAGCTCATTATTAAATTTATTTGCTAATTTTATCGACTGGCTTATATGGAATTGTAAAATAAAATGTTGAACCATTTTCAGGTTCTGATTCTACCCAAATTTTTCCGTTTAATAATTCGATAAATGCTTTTGAAATTGAAAGGCCTAAACCGGTTCCTTCATATTTTCTGTTATCTTTTTCATCGACTTGCCTGAAATGATTAAATATAATACCTTGCATTTCCGCTTTTATTCCAATTCCACTGTCTTTTACATAAAATTCAAGGTTGTTGTTTTTTAAGTTGTACCCAAATTCTATAAATCCTTGCGGTGTGAATTTTAAAGCATTGTTTATTAAATTGCTTAGTATTTGTATTACTTTAGTTTTATCTGTATAAATTTCTGATTGCTTATCGGTTAATTGTGGTTTACCAAATATTGATATGTTCCGGTTTAACGTTTGTTTTTCAAATAATAAAAGCAAATCATTCATTAATTGGTTAATACTTACTTTGTTAATTATTACTTTTTCCTGTTTTGTTTCAAGCGATGATATAGTAATAATGTTGTTAATATTTAAAAGCAATTTATGTGAATTATAAATAATATTATTTATAAAGATTTTTTGTTTTTCTTTGGTCAGATCATGCTTTTCCAGCATTTCAGAAAATCCGATTATAGCATTCATGGGATTACGAATTTCATGTGACATATTTTGTAAAAATGCGGATTTCAGCCGATCACTTTCTTCAGCTTTTTCTTTGGTTTTTATTAATTCTTTTTCTGCCTTTTTGCGATGAGTAATATCAACCATGGTTACAAGGCAATGTTCTCCTTTATCGGTAGTTATGCCGGTTAAAAAAACATATAATGGTGAATTGTTATTTGTTGATAGGGTTACTTCACAAATTTCTTTGGCTTTATTGTTAAATACTTTATTTAGAAATTGGTTAAATATTGGTTTTGTATCATTAGTAACATAAAAACCAAATAATCTGTTTTTTAAGAGTGAGCGTTCTTTGCCAAGCATTTGCGATCCACAAAGGTTTAACTCAATAATTTTACCTTCTTTGGAAAGGGTAAAATAACCTGATGGAGCAAAATCGTATAATTCAGTATATTTTTCGGTAGCAAGTTCTTCTATTTCTTTTTTTTTCAGCATAAGTTCTTCATTCTGCATTTCCAGCTCTATCTGGTGTACTTCAAGCTCGTGAATGAGTTTTATCATTTCGCTTTCTAGAGGTTGTGAACCTTTTTTTAACGGTCTCTTTTTCAATAACCCTTCTGCTTTTTGGCGCAGGTTGGTTATTTCCGTTTGAATTTCTTTTTTCATGTTGACCTTATTTTATCAACCGCAATTGGTAAAGAAAATTTAAAATCGCTGCCTTTTCCTTCTTTACTTTCGGCCCAAATTTTGCCGCCGTGTTTATCTATAAATTCTTTACAAAGCAATAAACCTAACCCTGTTCCGCTTTCGTTGGCGGTCCCATTTGTAGTATGTGTTTGCGTAATATCAAAAAGGTTGGATAAAATATCAGGGGCTATTCCTATTCCACTATCTGACACTGTAACCGTAACATTTGCCTTATCATTTATTGCGTAAATATTAATATGGCCACCTGGGTTAGTAAATTTTATGGCATTTGAAATTAGGTTGCGTAATATTGTTTTTAACATATCTATATCGGCAAAAACAATAATCTTTACTTTAACATAATGATTAATTGTGATATTTTTTGCATCTGCATTCGGCATAAGAATTTTAACTACATCGCTACATATATCGGCAAAATTCAATTTTTTTGGTTCGCATGGAATTTTGCCTAATCGCGATTGGGCCCACATTAATAAATCTTCTAATAAATTAAATGTGTTTTGGGTTGATATATTGATAATATTTACCCGTCTTTCAATTTCATCAATATCATAATTACGTATATTTTTTTTCAATAAATTTGAAAAACCAAGAAGTGCACTAAACGGACTTTTTAAATCGTGGGCCAGAATTGAGATAAAGCGGTCTTTGTCGGTATTTGCTATAATTAGCTGATCATTTATATTTTTTATTATTGCCTCTGCCTGCTTATGTTCAGTGACATCACGTATTGTACCAACCATAGCAATTGCCTGATTATTATCGTTAAATTTAAGATTCCCTTTACCATGTACCCAACGCTCTGCTTTATCATTCTGCCTAATAATTTTATATTCTTTATCAAAGCTCATTTTTTTACCTATCACTTCCTGGATAAAATAATCATTTATAGTTTTTTGCCAATCAGGATGTATAATTGACATCCATCCTTCAACTGATTTATCAAAATCAGACTCTATTCCAAAAATAATATCAAGAATTTCCGAACTTGTCCAACGGCCAGAAGAAACATCCATTGTAAATGTTCCAAGGTTAGCAATTTGCTGGGTTTCTTTTAAAAACCTTTCGCTTTCCCTCAACACTTCCTCAATCCGCTTGAGTTCAGTTATATCGACTACGGTTACAAAACATTGCTCTCCATTTCCAATAACAATACCAGTAACATAAACATACTTTAAAAAATTATCCTTAGCAGATAACGCCAACTCACATGACTCTTTTGATTTATTTACAAATACTTTTTCGAGAAAAAGATTGCATGTTGGTTTAGAATTGTTTGAAACAAAAAAACCAAATAAGCTGTTTTTTAAATCCAATCGGTTTTTGCCAAGCATTGTTGCCCCGGTAAGGTTTAGGTCAACAATTTTACCTGTTTTGGAAAGCGTAAAATAGCCCGATGGGGCAAAATCATATAATTCAATATATTTTTCCTTTGCAATTTCCGCCTCTTCTTTAGCCCTTAATAGCTCTTCGTTTATCAATTCCAATTCAATCTGGTGCACTTCAAGTTCGTGGATAAATTTAAGTGTATCGGCGTTAGAAGGGGATAAAGTAGTTTTAACAGTTTTCTTTTTTAGCAATTCTTCTGCCTTTTGTCGGAGGCCGGTTGAATCTGATTTATCGATTTTTTCCATATTACTTAACTTAAAATTATCATTATATTATTATATTGCATACCTAAAGGCACGCTATCACATTCGTACATCCATTTTCTATAACTATTTTGTGCCTAAAGGCACTTTAAATTTCAAACATACTATCATTTTATAGGTTTCATATTCTAATCCCGTCAGGGATATCATGTTTATAAATACAAACAAATAATATGATTCGATCTCCCTTTAGGGACAACATGTTAATATCCAACTATTTTAAAATTAAACTTTTTTGTTTTTTTTAAGTATTTCATTTGCTTCTTTCAATTCCATTTCCAGCTTTTTAGCTATAGTTATATTTGTAAAAGTTAGTACCAGCCCATCGATTCGGTCATCTATTGTACGATATGGCATAATCCTTACATTAAACCATCTTCCATCGTTTGTGCTTATTTCTTTTTCGATCGTTATAAGGGTTTTTATTACTTTTAAGGCATGTTCTTCCATTTCGGGATATTGTAAATCGGTAACCAAATCGGTAAAAGGCCTGTCAATATCATTTCTACGCAATTTAAAAATACTAGTAGCCTGATCAGTAAACCTGCGTATATTTAAATCCTTGTCGAGAAAAAGGGTGGCAATCTCGGTACTGTTTAGCAGGTTTTTCATATCATCGCTTGCCCTGATATAATCGTTTACTTTACTTTGCAGTTCGGTATTAACTGTTTGAAGTTCTTCATTTATGCTTTGCATTTCTTCCTTCGAAGTAGTAAGTTCTTCGTTGGTTGATTGTAATTCTTCGTTGGTTGATTGAAGCTCTTCGTTCATTGATTTTAGTTCTTCATGTGAAGTTTGCATATCTTCGCGCGTGCTATGCAACTCTTCATTACAATGTTGCAGTTCAATTTCCAGTTCTTTCACACGCTTGGAAGAACTTTGTTTTTCTATTTCCGGTTTCCCTGCAACTTGTTCAAAAACAGCAGGTAAATCAGTAAAAACTATTATTATCATTCCATTTAATGAATCGGGGCTTTCTATGCGCTGAACAGTAACATCAATAAATTGAATGGTTCCATTGTTTTTTACCTTAATATTTCGAATTATTATTGGGTCGAAGTTTTGCATTGCTTTGCGAAAAGCGCCCGGTAAAACCTGCCGCAATCCTTCACGTGCCATAGCGTGAATGTTCCAGTTTGCTTTACCTGCAGCTGGCTCAAGATATTTTCCGGTACGTCCAGTTAAGTATAAAATATCGCCATTTTCATTTACCAATACAGTGGCCGGGGTAAAACGTTGAAGTACTATTTGATCGGCAAGGACCTGCATATTCTCAGTAACTTTTTTGGGTGTCTTTTTTTCAGTTGACATAGTTTTATTAAGGTTTAAAATACTTTGAAAATTATCTAGATTTAATAAAGGGGTGGTAGTAAAATGTTTATAAATTTTCAATTTGGAATCCAATTCTATAAATCCTTCTTTCTGGTTTCCAAGGGATTCAGCAACACCAAGAATTAAAATTCCACCGGAATTTAAGCTGTAATTAAACAAGGTTATAAGTTTTTTTTGTAGTAAATTATCCATGTATATCAGCAAATTACGGCATAAAAGTAAATCAAGCTTGGTAAAAGGCGGATCTTTGATTACATTTTGAGTGGCAAACACAACCATTTCACGTATTGCATTATTTATAAGGTAACCTTCCGAGTCAACTTTAAAAAATTTGTTAATACGCTCTGGCGATACATCTGCATCAATGTTTTCATGAAAAACACCTTTGCGGGCTTTATCAATAGCATCCTGGTCTAAATCGGTAGCAAATATCTGCAAAGCCATGTTTTTTTGTTTTTTACTATTTTCCATCGCTTCTTTAAATACAATGGCTAGTGAAAAAGCTTCTTCCCCGGTCGAACAGGCCGGTATCCAGGCGCGAAACATATGTCCGTCAGGCATTTCATTAATCATTGCAGGTAGTACTTTTTCTTTAAGCATTTCCCATACAACACCATCACGGAAAAAACTGGTAACACCAATTAATAATTCTTTAAAAAGTATTTTGGTTTCACTTGGATTTTCCTGCAAAAACCGAACATAGTTATTTACTCTATCTATTTGGTGGATATTTTTACGCCTTTCAATGCGACGAATCAGCGTAGTTTTTTTATACAAAGAAAAATCGTGGCCTGAATATTCACGAAGGAGAATAATTATTTTATCAAGACTGCTTTTGTTTATTGCTTTAATATGTGCCTCTGATTTTACTGCCGGAACAAATTTTAAATAAGCAATGAGTTTGGCCGGTAGTTCATCAGCAGGTGCTACAATATCAACATTAATAGCCCCAATAGCGCTATTGGGCATACCATCAAATTTAGCTGTGGAAGGATCCTGCACCAATACTAATCCACCTTTTTCTTTAATGGATTTTAAACCCAGGCTGCCATCAGAACCCATACCCGAAAGTATTATGCCAATGCTTTTTTCCTGCCTGTCATCGGCCAATGCGCGAAAAAAAATATTAATTGGTAATCGCAGGCCATGCGATTCAACCGGATCGAACAAATGCAACGCACCTTTTAGTAACGACATACTTTTATTAGGAGGTATTACATAAACACAGTTAGGTTTCATTATGAGCCGGTCGCTTGCCTGAAATACATGCATTGTTGTAATTCGCTGCAAAAGCTCAGGCATAATACCAATATGGTTTGGATCGAGGTGCTGAATTACTACAAATGCCATACCGTTATTCTCAGGCATATTTTTAAAAAACTGTTCCAATGCTTCTAAGCCACCAGCCGAAGCGCCTATGCCAACAATAGGAAATATATTGCTTTTTTTTCTTTCCATAACTTTATTTTTATCTGTCTTTTTTATAACAGGGGCAGTTTACCGGTATTTTGATTTATTTCAATATTTAAATAAAACTTCTTTATTAAAATTGCGATTAAAAAATAGTTGCAAAAACACACTTCGTTATTTTAACATTCTTTCGTATCAATTAAGAATACTTCTGAGTTTTTCATTCATAGAAAATTACTAATAAAAAAAATAAAAAAAAAGCTATTTAACACTAAAAATTTATTTTGCAGTTGTTAATGGTAATACTTTGTGAAATTCTTTATACTTTTAAAACTTATTGGCATTATTGTTAAATTTAGTCATTTCCTGAATAAGGGCCTTTTTACAATCCTTAACAAAAATTTTATATTACTGATTCATAAGAATTTTTTATA
>CAZBZX010000261.1:0-6533 GCA_964496465.1 uncultured Bacteroidales bacterium | reverse complement strand
TTAATAATGAAGCTGGACCTGCTTTTCAGAAAATTCATCCTAATGTTGAAGTAGAAGCAATTGCAATGGGTCCCTGGGATTTAATGGATAAATTTTATGCTGCTATGGTTTCGGGTAAAGGATTACCAGATTGCGCTCAACTCGTAAGAAGGGTTATGGGAAAATATCTTATTTCTGAGTTGCTTTATGATTTTACGGATTTTTTAGATGAGCATGAGGGGGAGTTTGTAGATAGCTTAACTAAAGATGTAACATCACCTGATGGAAGGAAACTTGCTATAGCTGTAGATTATGGTCCAGCAGTTGTTTATTACAATAAAGAGCTTTCTGACAAGTTGGGAATAGATGTAAGTAAGATAGTCACATGGGATGACTATTATAATATTTGTAAAGAAATCGGTGATGCTAATCCTGATATATATATTCAACCACTTTACTATCCAGGTGGTAGTTGGGGATCTAACTATTGGCGGCTTTGGGTTCAATCAGCTGGAGCAAATATCTATGATGATGAAGGTAAAGTAATACTAGATAACGAGAAGATTAAAGAAGTAAATAGGTTTTACTATAAGTTACACACAGAGGTCAATGTAATAGAAGCACCAGTTAATGATCCCTCAATTTACGATGCTCTAAAAAAAGGCAAATTGCTTTTCTGGCCTAAAAACTCTTATGAGTCAGGTCAGCTTGCAAACCAAGTACCTGAGCTTGAAGGAAAGATATATGCTTTTCCATGGCCCCTCTGGAGTGAAGATGCACCAGCTTATACTGGAAACTGGGGAGGAGTAGGATTAGTTGTTCCAAAGAGAGGCCCTAATGCAGAAATGGCGGCCGAGTTTTTAAAGTTTTTCTCAACAAGTGGGGAAGCTCTTAGCGGACTATGGTTTACAACTACAGGGGTTCCCGCGTATAAGCCAGTTAGGGAAAAGATTCCAGAAATGACAGATCGTGAAACTTTTGTGAAGAACTTAATAGAATCTATAATTGTGAGGGATGTAGGACCTTGGAACTATGTTGATTGGGCACAAACAGAAAAGATTTTAGGTGATAGTCTTGATACTATGATAGCAGGTAAGATAACACCTGATGAAATGTGGGATACTACAGAAAAGCAGCTAGTAAAGATACTTGGTAGGTAAAATTATAAAATAATAAAATGATAAGGTAGTAAAGATATATTGGATGCCTTCTACCAAGGCATCCAATATATCAGTCTCAAATCGTATATCATTAAATAAAAGTTGGAGAAAAATTGTTTGATAAAAAGAAGAGCCCGTATTTTTTTATAGCCCCGTTTTTTGTTATGTTTGCAATTTTTTGGATTTGGCCAATTGCCCAGTCATTTATATGGAGTTTTACTAAGTGGGATGGCATTACTAAAAAAAAGTTTGTAGGGTTTGGAAATTACATATCTCTCTTTAACGAGAATGATTTTTTAATATCTCTTAAAAATACAATCTTAGCAGCAATAGTGTATATTATATTACTTCTGGTAATGGCTCTTATATTAGGTTTTTTACTAAATTCTGCGATACTTAAAGGCCGTGCTTTTTTTAGAACTTCTTTTTTTATACCAGTAACTGTCTCTCTTCCAGTAGTGGCATTAATATTTTATATAATATATGCTCGTCATAATGGAGTACTGAATAATATTTTATCATTTCTTGGTATACCTGGTTCTGTAAATTGGCTTGGAGATCCGAAGTTTGCCCTATGGTCTATTGTGGGCTTAAGGGTATGGAGAGCAGTAGGCTATTATACTATTTTTGTTATTGCAGGGTTGCAGGCAATACCTGAAAATACGATTGAAGCAGGGCGTGTAGACGGTGCAAGTACCTGGCAAATAATTAGACACATTATTTTACCGCAGCTTAAACCTATTATAGTATATATTGTTATTGCTTCTTCAATATGGGCTTTTCAACTTTTTGAGGAACCCTGGATATTAACCCAAGGGGGTCCTGTTAACGCTACATCAACAGTAGCTATTCATATATATAGAAATGCATTTCAATTTTTTAAATTAGGATATGCTTCAGCGAGTGCCTATGCTTTAACGATAATTATTATGATTTTTGCAATTATAAACCTTAAAATTGTAAAAGATTAATTTGGTTGAGAAGGAAATGTATGATTCATAAAAGATATATAACTAGTAAAATTGTTCTTTTTATGGTAGTTGGTATAATGTCCTTAATATCCCTCTTCCCATTTTACTGGATGATAATATCTTCATTCAGAACAAACGCTGAAATCTTTAGTACAGAGTTAAATCTTATCCCCGAATCGTTTATTTTTAAAAATTATATTGATCTTATAACAACAACTAATTTTTCTAGATGGATTTTAAATTCAATAATAGTAGCAGTATCAACGACGGTTTTAGGCTTGTTTTTTAGTACATTTGCTGGATATGCTTTTGCAAAATATCGTTTCTTTGCAAAAAATACACTTTTCTTATTTGTTTTCCTTATGATGGCAGTACCACGTTTTGTAACAGTTATACCCGTATTTAAGTTGATGTCAAACCTTGGTCTTACTAATAATTATTTGGCATTAATTCTTCCATTTGCTGTAAACCCTTTTGCTGTTTTTTTAATGAGGCAGTATATTAAAAATATTCCTGAAGATCTTTTAGATAGTGCAAGAATAGATGGATGTAACGAACTTCAAATTGTTATCCGAATTATTATACCAATTATAAAACCGTCACTTGGAGCTGCAGGAATTTTTATTCTTATGATGTCTTGGAATGATTATCTGTTTCCACTGATACTAATGACTAAAAAAAACATGATGCTTTTTCCGGTAGGACTTGCTTCTTTAAAAACATTATATGTCATTGAATATGGAATGATTATGGCTGGTTCTTTTCTATCTATTCTTCCGCTTTTAATAGCTTTTTTATTATTGCAGAGACAATTTATTGCGGGGCTCACTGAGGGAGCCGTGAAAGGCTAAGAAAACTTCTACATTTTATTAATAACCAGCCTTCAGGAGTTGTACATAAAATATCTCATGGGTGCCAATGGATATAATTTATGGAAATGGCAAAGATAATGATAAGAGGTAATATATAATAAAGTAGGTGGTTTTAATTTCATTCATGCAGAAACAGCTGTAAAGTTAGGACACGCCGGAAGAAAATGTTTTAGCAGTATTTAAGGCATATTGTAAGTGTGAAAAAAAATAATAATTGATAACATTGTTTATAATGCAAGTTAAAGAATTTGAACAATATAACTAAAGGAATTTAAGGAGAATAAAAAACAAATAGAAATGGGTAAAATAAATGAAAGGCAGGTAGGCAAATTGGCAAAAACGCAAATGAGAAAATTAAATTTTTTGGGATCTTATGATGTGGTAGTATGCGGTGGGGGTCCCGCTGGTATTTCTGCAGCATTTTCAGCAGCAGAGGAAGGAGCCAAAGTATTACTTTTAGAACAATATGGATTTCTTGGGGGGATGGCTACCTCTGGATTACCTCTGTTATCATTTCATGACTTAAATGGAAATCAAGTAGTAGGTGGGTTTCCTAAATATTTAGTTGAAAAGCTAGTGGAGAAAGGTGGATCACCTGGCCATATTAAGATAAAGGCTGCACATTTCTCTACATTTACACCTGTTGATGCTGAAATTATTAAGCTTGTAACACAGGAGATTTTATGCGCTAGAGGAGTAAAAATTTTGTTTCATTGTTTTGTAAGTGATGTAATTTGCCGTGATTCCGAAGTTAAATTTGTTATTTTTGAAACAAAGAATGGTAGTTTTTCGGTCGAAGGAAAAGCTATAGTTGATGCTACTGGTGATGGAGATGTTGCAGTAAGAGCTGGTGCGGATTTTGAGTATGGAAATGAAAATAATTATTGCCAACCAATGTGCTCAGTGTTTAAGTTAAGCAATGTAGATGTGAACGAGTTAGAACAATCATTTTGTGAAGAAATAGGATTAAACCCGGATATTGTTAAATTTCCTTTTTTTGAGAGGATACTTCATCTTACTGGCACTTTTAGTAGTTGGGAGAGTAAGATTAAAGATTGTAATTTATTTAGTGGCGAGGCTAAACATAGAATATGGCTTATGCCTTTTAGAAAAGGCGAAGTATCTATAAACACAATAAAAATATTTAAAAATTTTTTAGATACGAAGGAGATAAGTGAAGCAGAGATTGAAGCTAGAAAACAAGTTTATGATATTACTAATTTTTTGAAGAAATGGGTACCAGGGTTTAAGAATGCTTATGTTTCATTTACTAATTGTCAAATAGGATTAAGAGAGACACGGAGAATTATTGGTGATTATGTTCTTACTGGTAAGGATGTGGAAGAGGGTCGTATTTTCCCTGATACTATTGCCCTTTTCGGATATCCAATAGACATACATCATTTTGATGGGATAGATTCAGAATTTAAGTTTATAAAAGATAATGGAGCTTATGGAGTTCCTTATAGAATTTTGCTTCCTAAAAATGTTGAAAATCTTATTGTTGCAGGAAGATGTGTTTCAGCTACCAGAGAAGCTTTTGCCTCTTTGAGAGTGATGGTAGGAGCAATGGCAATGGGGCAAGCAGCTGGAATAGCTTCCTGCTTAAAGGCTAAGAAGGGTTATCCTAGCTTTAGGGAAGTGCCTTATAGCGATTTAAGGAGAATTCTTTTAAAACAAGGAGTAATATTGAATATAAAATCTTAGATACTGAATAAAAATAAAATATAGGGAGATAATTTATGAGTGAAAATAAAATTAGATTTTTCAAATCAATAAATCACCAAACTCCTGATCGCATTCCTATAGACTTAGGCGCAACTTCAATGAGCTCTATTGAGATAAGTTTATATAATGATTTAAGAAAATTTCTAAATCTACCTAAAAGTGAGATCAAGCCCTATAGCCCATTTTTTGGCTTGGTGGAGCCCGAAGAAGATATAGTTGAGTATCTCGGTTTGGATTTTAAGAGAATCGCCCCTGAACCGTTTAGGGTTTTTAAGATAAATAATAATAAATATATTGATGAGCTTGGTATAGTTTGGAGGAAAAATGGACTTAATTTAGAGGTTTTAGAGAGCCCAATAAAAAATCTAAATCGTAAGACTATTAGTAGTATGAAGCTACCCAGTTTTGATAATTGGGATCGGATGGCCAATATTAAAGTAAAAATAAATAACTGTTTAAAAAGTAATTATGTTCTAGTAGCTGATGTGTGGTGTACATGCATTGAAACATTGGCGCTAAGACTATTAGGGTATGTGGAATTTTTAGAATACACATTAAGTGATAGATCAATGTTATGGAAACTTTTTGAAAAACTTACGGACTTTTTCAATGAGTTTACGAATGGATTTCTCTCTAAGGTAGGGAGTTTTATAGAAGTTGCTGTGATAGGGGATGATCTTGGAACCCAGCAAAATCTTCTATTTTCTCCAAGAACTTATCACGAATTAATTAAGCCTTTTCATAAAAGTATTATAGAAAATATCAAGAAACATACTAAGGCTAAAATTATGTTTCATACTTGTGGCTCAGTCTATGATTTGATTCCAGATTTTATAGAAATTGGCGTAGATATTTTGAATCCAATTCAAACTACTGCTAATAAAATGAATCCTTGTAATCTAAAGAAAAATTATGGGAAAGACTTGGTTTTTTGGGGAGGATTAGATACTCAAAATTTGTTAGTTTTAGGTGATGCACGGGAAGTTAATCTTGAGACTAAAAAGTTAGTAAAAACTTTAGGCAGTAATGGTGGTTATGTTTTTTCAGGTTCTCATAATTTAATTGGTAAAATAGAACCTAAGAATATTGTTGAAGCTTTTTTAACAGCGAAAAATATGAGTTTTATTTAGATACTGAATGGAGTTAATAGTTGCATATTTGAGGAATTTTAGAAGCTTGATAAATTTCATTAAAGAAAATTAAGCCAATATAAAAATAAATAAGATGCAAATATAGGTGAAGTATGATGAAGAAAAAGATGAAAGCGGCTGTTTTATATAAACCTGGAGATGTGTGCATCGAAAAAATTAATGTGCCAAAAATTAAAGTGGATGAAGTTTTGGTGAAGATTAAAGCTGTTGGAATATGTGGGTCAGATGTTCATTATTTTAAACATGGGCGTATCGGAGATTTTATAGTGGAAAAACCTTTAATTTTAGGCCATGAATCTGCCGGAGAAATTGTAGAAATAGGAGAGGAAGTAAAAAATTGGAGAATTGGAGAAAGAGTTGCTATAGAACCATGGGTTCCCTGTCTTAAATGTAAATTTTACAAAGAGGGTCGGTATAATTTATGTAAGGATATGGTTTTTATGGCAATACCTCCTGTAGATGGGGTTTTTACTGAATATATTGCTTATCCTGCTGATTTTCTCTTTCGATTACCTGATAATCTTAGCTATAAAGAGGGTGCCATGATGGAACCTCTTTCGGTAGGAGCTTATGCTGCAAAGAGAGGCAATGTATGTTTATGTTAATCTAAAACTGCACCACTTTATCAATTGAAAAGTACACCACTTTGAAATATTATTCCCTATGTAAGAA
>CAZBZX010000260.1:3661-6540 GCA_964496465.1 uncultured Bacteroidales bacterium | reverse complement strand
TTTATAAAAAATTGTAAAATTACCGATCATTCTTCAAATTTGATGGTATTTTTTACTGATCTATGTTATAAATACATGTGATTTATATCATCAATTAATATATAACCTAACATATATAGCATGTAAAAATCTCATGTGAAAATATGCAATAATTCAACTGTTTAGATATACACATACGTAAAGATAAGATTTGGGTTCAAAAATGCTATATATTATAAAACATAAAAAATAAAAAAATTACGTTTTGACAAAATTCAAATTTGTTGTGATGAATACATCATAAAATAATTTAAGTTTAAATTCTAAATTCAACTTAGTTAAAATAATTTTGCTTCTTTGTAATCAAAAATCTAAAAAAATTGTTAGGTAATTAATACGGTAAATGAATATATTTATAATGAGGATATTTCTAATCTGTTTATTTCTTCAAATAAATTGCACTCTTTTTTATTCTCAGCAATATATAATAACTAAAGCTCCAATAAATAATAATTATAAAATTGATACAAATTATCAATCAATAAACAAAAAGGAAACACATAATTTGGGTTATCGCCCTCCGCCTTTGCTAGTCCCAAAAACTAACAGTAAATTAAAAAGTTCAAGCTTAACTAATTACCCAACAAGTTATGATTTAAGAAAAAATGGATTTATAACTCCTGTCAAGGATCAGGGTGTTATAGGTTCATGTTGGAGTTTTGGTGTTATTGGCGCTATTGAATCAAATGCCTTACAATTTATAAATACTTATTATGATTTATCAGAAGAAAACATGGCCACATGTCATAATTTTCTATTCGGTAAAAATGATGGCAGTAATTTGTAAATATCCAGGTTATCATACATTTAATGTTAATGCTATTGTTGATGATGGTTTTGCTGTAAAAGTGAAATATACAACTTTTGGATTTGATTACCCAATTCCTGTTGAAACAGCAATAGATGATTACGCAAATCCTACAATTGAAGAAGGTGTTTCATGGGTGAGTTTAGATACTAAGAACTGGGACTCAATTGGTAATAATATTAATGATGGAAATTTTGATTTATGCATTCGTGCATATTTGCATAATCAATATCCTGTATATAAAAATCTTGAAGAAAATTCACCAATTTCAATTTTCCCTAACCCTGCACAAAATTTCTTGAATTGTAAATTTAATTACATTACCGAAAATGATATCGATATAAACGTGTTTAATTATTTTGGTACACTATTAATTACGAAAGCATACAACCAAAAAAAAGACGATTATATAATAGTATTTGATATTTCAGGTTTTCCAAAAGAAATCTATTACTTAAGTTTAAAAAGTGAAGAATTTACTACACTAAAAACAATAGTTAAACTTTAACTTTTGCTATTAATTCATTCTAAGCTCATTAAAAAATATCTTTTATAAAATTGCACATAGATTAACGATATATTACATATTTTCGTAACTTTCTTGATAGTATTTAATATATGTTAATTAATTTTGTGCCTTTAATTTTTTGTGATGATAGAATTTGTAAAATTAAGATGGATTGTCTTTTTAGTGTTTAGCTTTTTTACCATTAGTATTTTAGCTGAACATGTCGAAAACACAAATGAAAATAATCATCAAATTGAAAATCAAAAGGAAGGATTCAAAACTGGAGAATTTATTTTCGACCATATTGGCGACTCACACGAATGGCATATTCTTACCTGGAATGGCCACCACGTTTCAGTACCTTTACCTGTAATCTTATATAGTAAATCATCTGGATTATCTATATTCATATCATCAAATTTAGCTCATGGTCATCATTTTAAGAATTTTCAATATGGTGAAGGTGATTACAAAGGGAAAATAATCGAAAAAGATGAACATGGGGAAATTATAGTCCCTCTTGACTTTTCAATTACCAAAAATGTTGCTGCTGTTCTGGTTAGTTTATCTTTAATGTTATTGATGTTTTTCTCCATAGCAAAATCGTATAAACATGCTCCATGTGAGGCTCCTAAAGGATTTCAGAGCTTAATTGAACCTGTTATATTATTTATCAGGGATGACGTAGCCATTCCTTCTATAGGTAAAGAAAAATATGAACGATTTATGGCGTTTTTATTAACATTGTTCTTTTTTATTTTAATTAATAACTTATTTGGATTAATACCAATTATACCTGCAGGGGCGAATGTTACTGGTAATATTGCAGTTACGATGGTATTAGCATTATTTACATTTTTTATTACCTTATTTTCAGGAAATAAGCATTATTGGAAACATATATTTAATTCACCAGCAGTACCCTGGTGGCTAAAATTGCCTATTCCATTAATACCTTTTATTGAATTAGTAGGTATGATTATAAAGCCATTTGTATTGATGGTACGACTTTTTGCCAATATTTCAGCTGGTCATATCATTGCATTAGGATTTTTTAGTTTAATTTTTATTTTTGGACAAATAAATGTTGCAGTTGGTTACGGGGTTTCTGTATTATCTGTTGCATTTACCATTTTCATGACATGTCTTGAATTATTAGTTGCATTTATTCAGGCATATGTTTTTACATTATTATCTGCCATTTATTTTGGAATGGCAACTGATGAAGGTCATTAATTTTTACTAATTTAAACTATATACTATGTTAAACATTTTATCAATATTATTAGAAGTAAATGTGGCTTTTGCACAATTTGGTGCTGCTATAGGTGCAGCAATTGCAGTTTTAGGTGCAGCATTTGGAATAGGTAAAATCGGTAGCGCTGCTCTTGAATCAATAGCCCGTCAACCTGAAGCTGCTGGTGACATCCGCTCAAGTATGATTGTTGTAGCTGCATTAATTGAGGGGGTTGCTTTTCTTGCAGTTGTAATTTGTTTATTAATTGTTGTTTTATAACAATTTTG
>CAZBZX010000260.1:0-3561 GCA_964496465.1 uncultured Bacteroidales bacterium | reverse complement strand
AATGCTGAAGCAGATGCAATCATTAAGCAGGCAAAAATTACCATTGAGAATGAAAAAGCTGCAGCAATAAATGACCTGATAAACCAGGTTGCTGATATTTCTGTTGGAATTGCTGAAAAAATTTTAAAACATCAACTAATTGATCCTAGCAGTCAACGAAAACTTATTGAAAATTATATGAAGGAAGTTGATATTAATTAATACAGATGAATGAAAGTAAAATAGCGGTTAGATATTCCAAAGCATTATTTGAATATGCTTTGGAATCAAATAAATTAGATATAGTAAAGAAAGATATTGAATATATTCAGGCTGTATGTAAAGTTAAAGAATTTATTGATGTACTTAAAAATCCTATCATACAACCTTCAAAAAAACATATGATTATTCATAATGTTATTAAAAAAAATATTAGCAAAGAAACTTTAAAATTTATTGATTTAATAACTAAAAACAGGCGTGAAATCTATTTACCTGATATTGCCAGGCGGTTTATTAAGAATTACTACATAAATAAAAATATTAAACCGGCTATTTTCACTACTTCAATAAAAATTGATGAAAAATTAAAGGATAAAATTATTTCCATAATAAAATCGGTTTATAAAACAGATGTGGTTGTTGAAGAGAGAATAGATCCATCAATTATTGGAGGATTTATATTAACAGTTGAAGACCAGCAATATGATGCCAGCGTTGCATCAAGATTAAAGGAATTTAACTATAAATTAGTTCATGAAACCTTTAAAAAAGTTGAATAAGGTATATTAACATTTAAATATTTATAAAATGGCCGGAATAAAACCAGCAGAAGTATCCCAAATCATAAAAAAAGAACTTGAAAATTTACAAGCTAATGTTGAATTGCAGGAAATTGGGTCTGTATTGGAAGTTGGTGATGGTATTGCCCGTATTTATGGTTTATCGAACGTGCAGGCAAATGAATTAATTGAGTTTGATAGTGGAGTTCAAGGGATTGTTTTAAATCTTGAGGAAGATAATGTTGGAGCTGTTTTATTAGGCGCTTCAAGCAAAATTAAAGAAGGTGATATTGTAAAAAGGACCGAAAGGATTGCTTCTATTAATGTAAGCGAGAAAATGTTGGGCCGTGTAGTCAATACATTAGGAGAACCGATTGATGGTAAAGGCCCTATCCATGGTGAAAAATTTGAAATGCCACTTGAACGAAAAGCTCCTGGGGTAATTTTTCGACAACCAGTAAATGAACCTTTACAAACAGGTATTAAACCTATTGACGCCATGATACCAATTGGTCGTGGACAGCGTGAATTAATTATTGGTGACAGACAAACCGGGAAAACAGCTATTGCTATCGATACAATTATAAATCAAAAAGAGTTTTATGATAAAGGTGAACCGGTTTATTGTATTTATGTGGCTATAGGGCAAAAAGCCTCCAACGTTGCAAATTTAGCAGCTACACTTGAAAAACATGGTGCAATGGATTTTACAGTAATTGTTGCCGCTACAGCTGCTGATCCTGCTGCCTTGCAGTTTTATGCCCCATTTGCCGGTGCCTCAATCGGTGAATATTTTAGAGATACAGGAAGACCAGCATTAATTGTATATGATGACCTATCAAAACAAGCAATTTCATATCGCGAAGTATCATTGTTATTAAGAAGACCTCCAGGACGAGAAGCATATCCCGGTGATGTATTTTATTTACACTCCAGGTTATTAGAAAGAGCTGCAAGAATAATCCAATCTGATAAAGTAGCAGCTCAAATGAATGATGTGCCTGATTGTTTAAAAGGTAAAATTAAAGGTGGAGGTTCATTAACTGCCTTACCAATAATTGAAACCCAGGCTGGTGACGTTTCAGCATATATTCCAACAAATGTAATTTCAATTACCGATGGCCAGATTTTCCTTGAATCAAATTTATTTAATGCTGGTATCCGTCCAGCAATTAATGTTGGTATTTCAGTTTCAAGAGTTGGGGCTACTGCTCAAATTAAATCCATGAAAAGAATTGCGGGGACACTCAAATTAGATCAGGCTCAGTATCGGGAATTAGAAGCTTTTTCAAAATTTGGATCTGATCTTGATGCAGCTACCATGGCTATATTGAATAAAGGTGGAAAAAATGTTGAAATTTTAAAACAAGGGCAATATTCACCGGTTCCTGTTGAAAAACAAGTTGCCATTATTTTCTGTGGCACCAGAGGATTATTAAAAAGCATACCAAGAAATAAAATTAAAGAATTTGAAATTGATTATCTGCATTACCTGGAATTAAAACATAAAGATATTTTAGATGAATTAAGGAAAGGAATTATTACAGCAGAAATAGAAAAAACTCTTGAGAAAGTTGCTAAAGAAACAGCTGTTAAATATAAACCAAAAGAATAAAAAAACTCTCCGCGGGTTTTTAAACCCTCGGAAAGTTGATTAAAAAAATGTCGAATTTAAAAGAAATAAGAACACGTATAAACTCGGTAAAATCTACCAGGCAAATTACCAGTGCTATGAAAATGGTATCGGCTGCAAAATTACGTAAATCGCAGGATGCTGTTATCCAACTCAGGCCATATGCCGAAAAACTTAAGGAAGTTTTATCTAGCATGAGTGAATCATCTGAAATACAAAAAGAGCACGTTTATACTGAAATAAGGGAAATTAAAAAAGTATTAATTGTTATAGTTACTTCAAACAAAGGACTTTGTGGAGCATTTAATGCTAATATAGTTCGAACAGCTATTTATCTTATCCATTCAAAATATGAATCGCAATTTAATGAAGGAAACATTGACTTTTATATTATTGGAAAAAAAGGATATGATTTACTGAAATCAAAAAGTTATTCGATTTTTAAAACCAACACTGAAATTTATGATGACCTCAGCTTTCAAAATATCGCAAAATTTGCTGAGGAAATAATGCAAAATTTTGTTAACAAACAATATGATGTAGTTGAAATCGTATACAATCAGTTTAAAAATGCTGCAGTTCAAATTATTACCACAGAACAATATCTGCCCGTAAAGCCACAAGATAATTTAGAAGAAAAAATTTTAGATTCGGATTTTATTCTTGAACCTTCAAAAGAATACATTATAAAAAAATTAATACCTAACCTGTTGCGTATTGAGTTTTATAAATGTATTCTTGATTCGAATACTTCGGAGCATGGTGCAAGAATGACAACTATGCATCAAGCTACAGATAACGCTACCGAAATTATCAAGGATTTGAATTTATCATACAACAAAGCCAGACAGGCAAGTATTACTAGAGAAATTATAGAAATTGTTAGTGGAGCCGAAGCATTAAAGGGATAATAGGTTGATGATTAAATTATGTAAAACAATAATGCTAAAAAAATTAAAAAAAACATATCTTTGAAAGCGTTTTAAAATTTCTTAAAAAAATATAAATCATCCTGATTATGAATTACTGGAATTTGTAAAAAGAGAAATTTTATAATAAATTTATTCGATATCCTAAAATAATTAAAATATACTAGTTCATACATTATAAAATTAAAAGTATGTCATCAAAAATTGATAAATTAACCGAAAAGATATACAACGAAGG
>CAZBZX010000259.1:0-6550 GCA_964496465.1 uncultured Bacteroidales bacterium | reverse complement strand
CACCAGAGAGATTATATATTCTTATAGAAGTGTTTGATAAATCAATTTCCTCTTTAAATTTAATGTTTAATGTAACTTGATTTGTAAATGGATTAGGATAATTCTTTAGTTGGATTAATGAATTTTCAATTTCTTCATTTATTTCAGTTGGAACTGCATATTCATCCTCTACAAACCAGTTGCCTTTGTCATCACCGTATGAATAACTTGAATTGATCAAGGCATCTTCTGCAACGACATCAAACATTATATTTGATTCTGGGGCTACTGCCCATCTTAAATCACTATTACCTTGTGAAATATCATCTGGTACTTCATACGACATACCTGGTTCCAAAGCCAGAAATGCCGTATAATTAGAAAGCACATGATATAGCAGACTATTGTCAATAATTTCCTGGGTGGTTGTATAATTATAAACGGAATGTTCTAAGTCATTTATATAATTTCCTCCCCATATTTGCTGGATAGCCCTGTCATTAACATTTACTTCAGATTTTTGAAATGTTTTCTCAGTATGAAAAACTCCTTTTGATGTCAGAGATGATATCTCAACTTCAAATGGAAAAGAACCATAAAATTTACCGGTCTGGAGTATTGGTTTATTTATATATACCGGGCCATTTCCATTAATATCGTAACGAGAATGACAAAAACCTTCATTCATTGTGGTATGTAAATCAAATGAAGTTAAAATACCATCAAAGGATTGGAACATTTGAGATAAAATTGAGCTTAAAGAATTGTAGTAATCAATCGTAAAATATTCCCCTTTAGTTATTTTGGCCAGTTGACTATATAAATAATCATTCCCCCAATAATATTCATCAATAATATCGTACCAATACCAGTATTTTTCCATCATATTAATAATATTAAATTGAGGCAATGGATCCATAATTTTTTGAAGGTTTTCAATAATTAAGTCAGCTTCATCATTATCCCGGATATTATTTGAGCTTGATAATACAAGAACGCTGGCATTATCACCTGAAGAATTAATAAAACTAACTGCAGCAGGAATTAAGAGTTCTATATTATTCGTATCTAAAATGACATTTAAGCTGCTATTACTAAAAGTCTCAGCAACATTATCATCTGTTGCTTGTATCCAGTTATCGGAGGCATATTTTATTTCTCTACCATCATAATAAATAAGATTAAAATAATCATCTTCAGTAAAATATTCTATTAGGCTATTTTTAAGTTGTGTATATAATTCATTTTTTGATACATAGGATAAATCTGCGTCATGATCGATAATAATTGCTGTTTTTTTAGGAATACTCATATCCAATACCTGTGAAGGTAAAAACGTCATTTGATAAAAGCCCTCATTACCTGTATCATATGTTTGTATAAATAAACCATCTTCCATCGGATTATCAAAACCAATTGAAAGGGCTGAATAATTATCGCCACTATGCCTAATTTCAATTTTTTTAATTGTTCCTAATTCATCGTGCGTAAAATTTTTAAAATAGGCATTTTGAATTTCAAGAATTTTAGGCTTTCTCCAATCATCTCTGGGATTGACGAGTATTGTTATTTTATCTGGTTTTACTTTGGAAGCATTTAGTATTTCTGTTGGTAATGCAATAGAGGCATAGTTTTTTGTCCAGGTAGCAGGAACCATGTATTTTATTTTAATCAATCGGCTAGAGTTTCCAACCATAGGATAGATTTTAGCATAATATTGATCGTCATATTGTTTATATAGAATTAAAGGGTCTCTTCTAACCCGCTGAACAATATTTTCATAGATTTGAGTGGCAGCCCATCTTTCCATTAATCGTGCATTAACAAAACTATCTTCTATTAGGAGTTGTGCTTCAGTAATCATAGAACCTACAGGAAGTGAAAAATCTAACGTGATTTCAACTGTATCTCTCGATGAATATTCAGTTTCTTTTGCTGAAAGTGTTAACTCCACCTCACATTCCATATAGATTCCTTTTGGTGTTACCGTAATTGTAAAATCATCAATTGAACCCTGGTCGCTGTTCCAGTCAGAACTATGGGGATTGTTCAACCAAATACTGTTATATGCAAAGATTTGGGATGTACATAACAGAGAAAATGTTAAAACTGCTAGGAAGTTTTTCTTAATAAAATAAATATTTTTCATAATTATAATATTTTGATAAATTGACAAGATAAATTCTGAAAGTATGATGCAGGATAAGTAAAATGGTTGCGTAGGGATTTATTTTTTTTCGATTTTATTTTCAAGATCAAATTGATCATTGATTAAACCGTGTAATGTAATCAGGTAAAAACATGGAATTATAATAACAATTAATAATTTAAAAAAAGCATAATTTAAAATATTAAAAAGAATTAGAACACCGACACAAATTAATATAGATAAATCAAAAAGCAAAAAAATAATGTTTCCAACATCTGATTTTGCAAATTTGAAAAGCCTGGTATGCATGGTAGGAATATTTTTAATTTTAAATAGCCGGTAAAGTGAAATAGTATAAAAGATTGGAAGAAGAATTCCAAAAATCAGTAATATAGCAATATGGTCCCAAATTTTAAAAGTATATAAAATGCCTAAAACTAAGTTAACCAATAAGAATAAACCTAAATCTTTTTTACTTCCGGCAATAGAATTTACAAGTTTAAATATTAAACTTTTGTAGAACTTATCAATATTTTGATTTTCCAATATATTTAAATTATTAGATACAAAAATAATAAGGAAATGAATAGAATAAAACAGTATTTTTCATTTCTTACCAAACTTCCTGTAGTATTCTGTTGATTTAGTTCAAATATTTTTTTCTAAAAGGCATTATTCTATCATTTTAAAGTAATTATGAAAAAGAAAATAGCCACAATTTATAATCTTAAAAAATAAATTGTATTGGAATAAATCTTATAAATGATTTAACTTTATTTATCATTCATAAATTGTTGTTTGTCAATTTATAACCTATTTCCTTTTAATTATAACTTAAATTTATTAACTATGCATAATTCGGTTAAGTAAATAATAGATTTATCATGAATAAAAGTGAAATAATATTCAATAATCTCGTTGCATTTGCATGGAGTGATGGTTTAGATCCAAAAGAGGAAGAGTACTTATTTCGTTTTGCGGAAAAAAATAAGATAAATTCTTTAAAAGCGAGAGAAATAGTTGACAATAAGGGTAGTATTATTCATACAAAAAGCGATGATTTAAAACGAGTTATATTAAATCATATTATTGATTTAGCCATGGTTGATGGACAATTTTCAACTGAAGAAATTGATTTGTGTAATAATTTTGTATTGAAATTAGGTATAGATAAGTCAATGATGGTGCTTACCCAAAAATTACTTGAATCTTTGAATATAATTAATAAGCAGAATGAGAATATTAAGGCAAGTTTGTATGCCGCGAAAAGGATTCAAAGAGCTATATTACCTCCAGAAAACCAGATTCAAAGCTGTTTATCTGACAACTTTGTAATTTATATGCCAAAAGATATCGTATCAGGTGATTTTTATTGGATAGCACCACTTCGTAAATTTAAACCTAATGCTAGTAAAGATATTATTTTTGTTTCTGCTGTGGATTGCACTGGACATGGAGTTCCAGGTGCTTTCATGAGTATTGTTGGTTGTGACGGCTTAAATACGATTGTAAGCGAATTACCGTTTGAAAATTTACAACCAAATGAAATATTGAAAAGGCTTCATGACGTTGTTGGAAAGAAATTACATGAAGATGATAATAAAGATATTAAGAACGGAATGGATATTGCATTTTGTATGCTGAATAAAAAATCCAGGGTACTTCAATATGCCGGTGCAAGAAATTCATTATTTATTATTAAAAATAGTAAAGATGTAAAAAACAGGCCAAATATTGATGAAAAATATATTTATAAAAATGGCTCCGATAATCTTTACGAAATTAAAGGAGACAGAATCAATATCGGAGCTAATGAGCAAAAAGCCTGTTTTGTTAATCATGAAATTAATATGAATAAAGGCGATGTTTTTTATATTTGCTCTGATGGATATGTTGATCAAAATGGAGGGAGTTTAGATAAAAAATTTTCAAATCAGTCTTTTAGGCAAATGCTATTAGATATCCAATCCTTAAATATGGAACAGCAAAGGGAAGTAATAATAAAAACGATTAAAGATTGGATGGGTAATAAAGATCAACGAGATGATATTGTAGTTATTGGCGTTAAAATTAATTAAGATACACATATAGGGAATTTTAGCTCCATAGAAAAACTAAATAAGGTACCTTATGAGATCGACTTGCTCGTCTTTATTCAAATCAAACCCTTAATTACTTTGCGATCCTTCAATTTCAAAACAAAAAAGCTACCTACTAGATAGCTTTTTCTTTTGTGAACTCGGCGGGTTCACAAATATGTATATTTAAATAAAATCTATTATTCATAAATTACCAAAAATCAACTATTTATAAAATATTTTTACTTCATTGGTCACAAATATACACTATTTTACTCGACCTATAACTCTACCTTTGTATTATTTTTTTTTTATTTTTAAGTAAAATTATTTGCAATGAGTACAACCAAACTTGTTATCCGAAAAAAGAGAGTAAATAATCTGGGTAAAACCCCTGTATTTGTTCAGTATTGCTATAAGCAAAAAACAAAGTTGTTTTCCACTAATCAGAAAGTTGATCCCAATAATTGGGATGAAGAAAATTCAAAAATTACATTCGGGGAGTCAAATCACAGGAACCTTAATATTTTAATTAATAAAAAGAAAAATGAAATTGATGCCATTGTGCATAAAGCAATATTTGATAATAAAGAGCCGGATTTTGAATATATAAAGAGCGAGTTAAGTAAAAATGAAAATACAACTGCAACAAGCGCAGATATGTTTACATTAATTGATAATTACATAAACGATTTAAAATCTATTATTGTTGAAGGCACTATAAAGCAGTATAACTCATTTAAATCTACGTTGGAAGATTATAAGGATCATCTGGGATTAGAAACAATATCGCTCGAACAGGTTGATAATAAATTTTATAAGAAATTTAAGGATTACCTAATTGAAGAAAAGAAACTTAGTGATAATACAATTCGAAATAAAATAAAGGTTTTAAAATCAATTTTATATTATGCTGAAGATGAAAAACTTGATGTTAAAGTGGATATAAAGAAAATTAAAAAACCCAAAGAAATAAAAAAAGATATTATTTTTTTAACCATGGAAGAACTGAATCATTTGTATAACTATGAATTAAAAGATGAATTTTCAAACCAGGTAAGGGACATTTTTATATTTGGATGTGCAACAGGATTACGATACAGTGATATTTATGCTTTAAAACGTGAAAATATTTATCCTAATGATATAAGATTGCTAACCATAAAAGATACCGATAATTTACATATACCCCTAAATAAGTATTCAAGGGCAATACTTGAAAAATACGAACACCTTAAAGATACTCCTTTACCAAGGATACCCGACTATGAATTTAATAAACATCTTAAGCATGTATGTTTTACTGTAGGTTTTTGTGAAGATATTTTGGTATATAAGAAAAGTGGATCACATGTAACTAAGAAAACAAAAAAAAGGCACGACCTGATTACCTCTCATACTATGAGGCGTACTTTTGCAACCTTATCCATTGCTTTAGGGATGCACCCTATGGTTGTAATGAAGAAATTGGGACAGTCCGATTTTAGAACCATGCAACGATATATTGAAATAAACAATAAAATGGGCCAGGAAGAAATGGAAAAGGCGTGGGGATAAAAATTAAAAAATATTAATTTATCTCATCTCATACATGCCGTAGATTATTTGTAAGTACTGAATATATGAAAGGAGCAAATCCTTTTCATATAATGACAATAACTGGACATAAAAAATATGTTACTTTTTGGTGTTATCTAAAAATTGATGCTTAAATGGTTGCAAATGCGGTGAGAAAAGCTAGACAGCAAAGAAAGGAACTGGAGAACATTGATAATATTAATAATATTAATTATTAGGATAATAATAGTTTTTCACCGAATAGTATAAAAAATAAGCATTTTTCACCAATTTTAATTATTTTTCACTTACCTTTGATCTAAATATTTTTCACCAAAACTTATGAAGAATAAGCAAATTTCACTAAAAATATCCGTTTTTCACGGACGAACTTCTCCTGAAGAAGGAACGATTGTTGGTTATGGCGCTATAATACAGGCATTTAAATTACCTGTACCATTGCCTGATGAATTGGCACTTATTAGTACAAAAAAAAGGCAATACAATACAGAGGGATGGCAAGTACTGACTTCACGTCACGAACCTGGCGATACGCTATATAAACACTTGATATTTGCTTTGAAATACGAAGGTATAAACCTGCTTGTATTTAAAAAATTGTTTGAAGTATTGAAACCCAGAGAAGTTGAAGAAATTACTCAAATTGAATCACTAGGCCAATACAGTCGTAAAATATGGTTTCTATACGAATGGTTGTTAAAAAAGAAACTTGATATTCCTGATCTGGACAAAGGTAATTTTGTACCTCTTATTGATGAAAAGCAGC
>CAZBZX010000258.1:0-6561 GCA_964496465.1 uncultured Bacteroidales bacterium | reverse complement strand
TTGTTTTTTACCATAAGAGATTAATAAGTAATAAAGCCTCGATAACAATATTTTTAAAGAACGATTCAATATTTCATCCTGATTTGTCCTTTTCATATAATGTTCCTAAACAAGAAATAGTTATTACAAAAAACGAAGATTTCCTTTCTCAAAGTCCGTATTTAAATACATATCACCAGGTTTTAATGAGCTTTGAACAAATTATATGGAATATTAGAGAGCCATTTATGCGATTTACAATGCTTGAATCATCAGCAACAGGATATGCGGATTTTTCTTCAAATAATTATTACAATTTTCCTGATTATGAAAGGCAACAGGGGTATGATGAAGTTCATCCTTTAATTCTAATAAGGAAGTTTGCCAGAAAGTTGAAATCTGAAACTTTTGATGTTACAGAATTTGCTCATTATATAAATAAACCAATTGATCAGACTAAACACTTACTAATGAGATTAACAGTACAAGGTTATATTTTTTATGATCCTGAAACTGAGTTAGTAAATACAAGAGATAGACTTTATTATATTATTGATTCGAGGTATGGTAAAAGAGATTATGATGTAATGAAAATTCCTTCAACTATTAGTTATCCAAATAATAATGCTACACTAAACCTTGAAAATTTTGATATTAGTATTAATGGTGTAAATGAGATATTTTTAAGTGATTCTCAAAATGTAGCCATTTTTCCTGCTAATGGAAAAATAAACCTTAAAAAAAATAGAGATTTTGAATTTGACGGGGTAGTAATTGCCGGTTTATTTACATTTTTTGGTGATAAGTTTTATTTTGATTATGATACTTTCAAAATAAATTTAGAAAACATCGATTCCATGAAAATGCGTGCACAAACTAAAGAGAGAGATTTTTACAATAATCCGCTGCTAATGAGGGTTAATAGCACAATGGAGTTAATTACGGGTGAAATTTTGATTGATAATCCAAATAATAAATCAGGTTTGCAGAGTTTATCCCAATATCCTATTTTTATTAGTAAAGAAAATTCCTATGTATATTATGATGATAAAAGTATACAAGATGGCGTTTATAAACGCAAAAACTTTTATTTTGAAGTATATCCGTATACAATAGATAGTTTAGATAATTTTAACAAAGATGCTTTAGAATTCGATGGTTATTTTGTATCTGATAATATTTTCCCGCTATTTGAAGAGAAATTGAAAATAATGGCAGATAATTCTTTAGGTTTTATTCGCTCAACACCTGAAGATGGATTTCCAGCTTATAAAGGGAAAGGGAAATATTATGATAAGATTCATCTTAGTAATGTTGGATTAAGGGGGATGTGTAAACTTTCTTATTTAACGTCTACAATTATTTCAGATGAATATTTATTTTTACCAGATTCAATGAGTGCATTTGCAAGAGAATTTAAAATTGGAAAACAAAAAACTGGAATTCAGTTTCCAAAAGTTGAGTCAAGCGATGTTGAAATTATTTGGAAGCCATATGATGATGTTCTTTATGCAAACAGAACTGATAAGCCATATACTATTTATAATGAAGGAACCATATTTACAGGCGATTTAGTTTTAAAACCTACTGGGCTAAAAGGTTCAGGTGTACTTACTTTTGAAAATGCAGAATTTAAATCTAATTATTTTTCTTATGATGCAGATGAATTTCTTGCTGATAGTGGAAAATTTACACTCTTTGCTTCAAATAAGGATACAACACTGTTTACAACAAATAATGTAAATTCCAGGTATAATTTTTTAAATAAAACAGGCGATTTCGAAACAAATGAAGAAATTGCCCTAATTGAGTTCCCTTTAAATCAATACATAGGATATATTGATGAATTTAAATGGAAAAGCGAAGAAGACTTAATAACATTAACAACTCAGAATTTAATTCATATTATTGATAGGGGAGTTTCAAGAATTGAACCTGCTGCTCAAAGTGCTGGTAATCCAATAGGAAATCATTTTATTTCAACAAAAAAGAGTCAGGATTCATTAGATTTTGTTTCAACGACAGCTAAATTCCTTATATCAAAGCGTCAAATTATTGCGGACAAAGTTAAATTTATAAATGTTGCGGATGCTATATTATATCCAGGAGACGGGTATGTTGAAGTAAATGAAAGAGCCAGGATGACCGCTCTTGAAAATGCAGAAATTATTACTAATAGAGAAAATAAATTACATCGTTTCTATAACTCCCATGTTAATATACTTGGAAAATATTCATATTCCGGATCCGGGGATTATGATTATGTAGATGTTAATTATGTTCAAAGAAAAATTCATTTTGAAAATATTTCAGTTGATGATTCGATTAATACTATAGCTCAAGGAACTATTCTTGAACCAGATAATTTTTATCTTAGTCCGCAATTTGCCTTTCAGGGAAAAATTAGTTTATCAGCAAAAAAGGAGTTTATGACATTTAATGGAGCTACCCAAATTAATCATAGATGCGCATTTGAAAGTAACAGATGGTTGAGGTTCCAGACTGAAATAAATCCGACTAATATATTTATTCCGTATCCAGAAAAACCAAAAGATATTAACCAGGTCATGACATTTTCAGGCGATTATATAACTAATGATTCAGTTCACGTATATACGACTTTATTGGGAGATAGAAAAGTATATAGCGATAATCAAATGACTCCTGCTTCAGGATATTTAAATTATGATAGAAGCAGAGGGGAATATGTTATTTCATCAAAAGAAAAAATTCTTAATAGGGATACAACTGGAAATTTAATGGCATTGAATAAAGATATTTGTATTTTCTTTGGTGAAGGGAATTTAAATCTAGGGGTTAATTTCGATCATTATAAAGTGAACCAGTATGGTATGTTAACCCATGATCTTCAAAAAAATAGATTAAGCTTAGATTTATTAATGACACTTGATTTTCATTTTTCTGATCAAGCGCTCGAAATTATGGCTGAGGATATTGATAGTTTACCTGGCCCAGGGCCAATAAATATGCTCACAAAATCATATAATAAAAAAATAAATGAATTTGTTGGAATTGAAAACGCTGAAATATTAAAAGAAGAGATGGTTCTTTACGGGAGTTATAAAAAACTCCCTAAAGAATTTGACTCTAAAATAATTCTGTCAGATATACACTTGAAATGGAATCCGGAAACACACTCATATAAGTCTGAAGGAAAAATTGGAATTGCAAAAATTGGTAAAAAACAAATCCATAAATCTGTTGATGGTTACATTGAAATAATAAAAAAGAGAAGTGGGGATATTTATCACATGTATTTAACTATTAATAAAAACAGTTGGTACTTCCTGTCTTATACGAGAGGAGTGCTGCAGGTATTATCTTCAAACGATGAATTTAACACCATCATTAAAGAAACCAAACCAAAACACAGAAAGTATAAAGCACCGCATAGTTCTATGCCATATATTTACATTCTTTCAACTGATGATAAATTTAAACGTACAATAAGCCGGTTAAAAGGAGAAGAAACTATTATTGAAGATGACGAGACTAATGATGAAGAAATTAAATATTTGGATTAATTTAATTCAATAATTTCAAGCTCTGTAATATTTTTCTTATCAACCTGGAAACGGATAGCAGTTCTCTTTTTTTGAAAGCCAAACTTCCCAGCCGCACCCGGATTTATATGAAGTAAATTATATTTATTATCATAAATTACCTTAAGAATATGTGAATGCCCACAAATAAATAAATCAGGTGCATTAATCTTAAAAATTTCATTAATTCTTGTTTCATATTTATTCGGATAGCCACCAATGTGTGTAATTAATACATCAACTTCTTCACAATTAAACCTAAAGTCCTTTTTAAAAACTTGCCTGATTTCATTTCCATCTATATTACCATATACAGCTTTCAGTAAATTAAACCTTTGTATGGTTTCAACCACCTTATAATCCCCAATATCCCCTGCATGCCAAATTTCATTTACATCTTTAAAAAAATCGTATAATTGTGGATCAAAATATCCATGTGTATCTGAAAGAAGTCCTATCTTTATCATATTTTAAAAATTATTCTAAAATAAAAAATGCATTTATTTTATTCACCTGATATCACCGAAAAAATTTATTCATTAAATGAGATCGAATCAAAACATTGTAATAAAGTATTGCGATTAAGGCTTAACGATATAATTTATTTAACAAATGGTAGAGGAACATTATATAAAACAAAAATAATTGAAAATGAAAATAAAACATGTAAAGTTGAAATAATTCAAGAAACTCATGAATACAACAAACAACCATTTAAGCTTCATATTGTCATTGCACCAACAAAAAATATTGACCGGTTTGAATGGTTTCTTGAAAAATCAACAGAAATTGGGATAGATGAAATAACTCCTATTATATGCGACAATTCTGAAAGAAAAATAATTAAAATTGAAAGATTAAATAAAATAATTCAGGCTGCAATGAAGCAATCGTTAAAAGCATATTTACCAAGAATTAATGATATTGTTAGTTTTCAGAAATTTGTAACTTATCCATCGAAAAATAAATATATTGCTCATTGCCAAAAAGATAAATTACCTCACCTTAAATATAATTACCAAAAAGGGAACGATGCGACCATTTTAATTGGTCCGGAAGGAGACTTCTCTGAAAATGAAATTAATTTAGCCCTAAAAAACAATTTTCAAGAGATTTCATTAGGAAATAGTAGATTACGAACTGAAACAGCTGGGATTGTAAGTTGTGAGATTATCAGTATTTTAAATAATTAATATGAATTAATTTATACTCTTTCTGGGTATAAATACATATTAATTCTATTTCAAATCCTTTTTTTACTATTATATAATAAAACAAAAAAACCGCTAAAAATTCAGCGGTTTTTTTAATTATTCTTTCACTATTAAACAATTCCGGATTTAGAATACTCGATTAAATTTTCAATAACTTCTGCACTAACATTAGTCAATTTACTATTTAAATATTCTTCAATAACATCAAATTCTTCAATCCCAAAAGGATTCTTCGAGTCAATATTGAAAATGTAACTTCCCGATTCGTCCAAATTGTTTAAAGAATAAATCAAAGTAGAATTTTTTCTCATAGGCGCTTCGAATTTTATATATGATAGATTGGAAACGATTATGAAAAAAAAATATTGTATAATTAGCAATTTTTTATACAGATATTTTTAACACATTGAAATATATTTAATTACAAATTCAATCTAGTATTAAATTTTTCTCTTTAATTAATCTTCGCAAATTTATTAAAGCATATCGCATCCTTCCTAATGCAGTATTAATACTAACATTTGTTTGGTCAGCTATTTCTTTAAAGCTTAATCCTCCATAATGCCTTAATAAAATAACTTGTTTTTGATCATCTGGTAACAAATCAACTAAAGATCTAACGTCATTATTAATTTGATTTTTAATAATTGTTTCTTCTACGGTATAATCAGAATAACGGGAAGAATTAAAAATATCTAACTCAAAATCGCTACTTGTATTGGTATTAAGCTGTTTTTCTTTTCGGTAATAATCGATTATTAAATTATGGGCAATCCGTATAACCCAAGACAAAAATTTTCCATTATCCTGATATTTACCTTGTTTTAGAGAATTAATTACTTTAATAAATGTATCCTGGAAAATATCCTCAGCTAGTTGTTCATTTTTAACTGTAAGCAATATATAAGTATATACTTTTTGTCGATGACGATTAATTAAAATTTCAATGCTAGCCTGATTCCCTTTAATGTATTCTTTAACGAGTTCAAAATCTGAACACTTATGTGCTGCCATATTCTACTAATTTTTATAGTTAATAAAAGTAGAAATTTAACCTATAAGCAGCCCTCCTTTAATTTTTGTAGTTAATAAATATGATTAATTTCAAACGCAAATAAATAAAAAATATTTTATTTATTTATATAATATTTCAAAAGAGCGTTAAAATTAACAAATTTTAAGATATAAAACACAATAATTATGCCAGAAAAGGACAAAAATGGAAGTAAATTTATTGAAATTAAGGGAGCAAAAGTAAATAATTTAAAAAATATAAGTTTATCCATACCTAGAAATAAGTTTATTGTAATTACCGGGCTATCTGGTTCAGGGAAATCATCGCTTGCGTTTGATACACTTTATGCTGAAGGTCAAAGAAGGTATGTAGAAAGTTTATCCTCCTATGCAAGACAATTTCTTGGGCGTATGCATAAACCAGAAGTTGATATGATAAATGGTATTCCACCTGCGATTGCTATAGAACAAAAAGTAAATACACATAATCCGAGATCAACTGTAGGTACTACAACTGAAATATATGATTATTTAAAACTTTTATTTGCAAGGATTGGAAAAACATATTCACCTGTCTCAAATAAACTTGTTAAGCATCATACAGTTAACGATGTAGCAAATTATATTCTAAGCTTACCTGAATACACAAAATTTATTATTTCAACAAAATATAAAGTTGAAGAAAATCAGGAAATTACAGATGCGCTTGATGTTCTCTTAAGAAAAGGAGAAACTAGAATTGAATATAAAGGAGAAATTTTCAAAATTTCTGATTTACTAAAGAATCAAGA
>CAZBZX010000257.1:0-6572 GCA_964496465.1 uncultured Bacteroidales bacterium | reverse complement strand
TAATGAGCTATCTTTAGAAAACCATATACCATCACCATTTATTAAATTGAAATCACAATTATTAATTATTGAATTAGACCTATATGTATAAATGGCAGCTGCATTACCAGTTATGGTTGAATTAGTTACTGTAATACCTGCCTGGATTAATGTTAAACCAAAAGCATCGTTTGTGGAAGAATATCCGGTTTCAATGTATGCATGATCTACCACGGAAGCAGGGTCACTACCAGGTACATATTTTATACCTTCCCAGTATCCGGTGGAATAGGGTAAAAACCTTACAGTATCACCTGGAGCTCCATTTACATTTAATCTTCCATATACCATAATCGAAATGGTATCACCCATGTCTGAATCATAAATATAGAATTCGGTCCCTGAATTAACATCAACTGTTACTCCGTTATCAATCCACACAGTGTCAATAATTACATAAGTTCCGGACCATGTAGTACTCGAAGTAATATGCCCGGCTAAAGTTGGTGCCCCTGTAAATTCATCTGCCCCAATATCGGGATGAGTTAAATCTCTAAGTTCTCCATCAATATCTTCTGTAACTTCAGTAATGGGTTGTCCGGCGCTATCTAAAAAAATATTCATTGATTGCAAGTGAAGATCAGTATCAGAAATATATCTTGGTTTTACATTTAATGAATTTGCATCCTGACCTGTAAATCCTTGCCAATCAGTCATTAAAGGATAATTATCATAATTTCCATCTCCTCCATAACCAATATAGTTAATCATTGCGTTTGCAACATAATAGTTATTGTTGTCAATCTCATTAAATGGAGGCATACCTGGACAATAAACAGCATATGATTGAAAAGCTATTCCACCTAATAACCTTTCCCCAATACTTACATCAATAATATTGTTTTTTAAATCAACTATATTATAATTGCCATTATTAATGTAAAGTCCATAAGCGGTTGAAGATGGATCCCAAAGTCCATAAAGTGTATCTCTGTTAAGATAAATTGTATTGTTATAAATTTTAACCCCGCCTGTTATATTTGCCATGGGTAAATTAATGTCAATACCTTTTGGACCAGTAACCGAAGAAGCTTTTTGAGCAATATGCCCTATGAAATTATTTTTAATAATTAAACTAGCATTTGTTGAGTCGCTTGTAAAATAAATTCCCGAAGTGGGAATATCCTGACCATCTGGATTTATAATATCATGAATGATATTATTTGCTACTATTGAGTTTTTAACCCTTTCTAAATATATACCATATAAAGTATTAGTACTTGATGTATCGATTACATAACCAATATTATTATTTATAATTTCCAGACTATCGCACCTTGATGCCCCAATTCCATAATTTCTTATAAAGGAAGAAGTATCGTTACTGCCAATTGAATTATTTCTTATTTTATTTCCTATTAAATATTTATTTGATGTACTCTCAAGTGCAATCCCATAGGAGACATTTGTAATTTCAAGGTTTTCAAATGTATTGTAATCACAACTTAATGTTCCAATTCCACCGGCATATAATCCAGCATGTAATTGTGCCCCGATTTTATTGCCAATTATCCTGAAGTTTTTAAAGGTATTAAAATTACCTCCATTTCCTCCAGTAAGAGGGTTAAGTGCAATCATAGAATGAAAATCAAACGTATCAGAGGCTACAATAGTTAAGTTTTTTGAAGTTGAGAGATCATTTGAACCATCAATAGTAAGGTAATCCACATCATAAAATAAAAATCCAACATTATTAACGCCAGGAGCTAATAAATTAATTACTGAATTAATTCCAACATCAGGTTTAATTGTAACTTGGTTTATTTGCGATGTTCCATAAATAGAATCAATTTTAAAACTAGGTTCATTATATACAGGATCAACAAGCAGCAAATTTACCGGACCAGACACCCCGCTTTCATTTAATCGTTGAAAAGCTTCACCAATAGTTACAAAATATTGTCCAGATCCAATGTTATAAGTTCCGTTTAAAGATGGTAATATTTCATCAGCTCCAATGGTTGGATTTGATGGATCTCTAGGTTGGCCATCGATATCAGTTGTGATGTCTATACCATATTCGGCAAAAGTGATTGGATATGCTATATCTCTTGCAGGAGAAATAATGGCAAGATGAAGATCAATTGATCCGGTACTATAAAGAGGATCGCTGTCTATTGAATTTATATCGCCGCCGCCTGAAACATATTTAGAGTTTTGCCATGCACTTAAAGACATATAAGATGTTAAACCAATTTCACCGTAATTTTCAAAAATAGGATAGTAAATATTATAATTACATTCGCTAAATTGATATATAGAATCAGACATATATATACATGCTGATGAAATCTCATAAAGTTGAAAAATATTATTTAACACAACTGTGCTTGAAAAATCTGATCCAAAATATAGACAATAGTGATCACAACTAAATGAATTGTAAAACACTTTTGTGTTTTGAAAATCGCCGTTTTCGAAAAATATTCCATAATAAGCATTATAAATCATGTTATTATAAAAAACATTATTAAGCAATGTATCCGTACCATAAATACCTGTGCCACCATATCCATTTATGGTATTTGAATATATTTCATTTGAATACACATGCCCTAATAAATAAATTGAAGTGTCGTTATCTGAAAATTTATTATTATAAATTTTATTGCTATCACAAGGAGTGGTTGAAGTATCGCCATATAATATTACTCCAATCATTGCTTGGCCAGATCCATCAAATATGTTATTTTTAATTTCATTATAACTAGCATTTCCCGCAACTGAAGACATTCTTCCAAGGCTTAATGCACCTGTAAGCGAATATCCGCTTTGGTTCCAGTTAGTGAACTTACAATTTTGTATAATATTATGTGATGCTTCAGCTGATATGGCTTGAATCGTAATCCCACTTCTAAGTTGACCATCAAAAGTAAATCCATCTATTATCAGATACGATAAATCTGCAATAGAAAATCCATAGTCGTTATCTCCACCTTCAATTATCACTTCACCTGAATATCCTGTAAAATATATACCTGTAGTATCAGCTAAAAATACTTTATAATTACCAGATGCTCCACCTGAATAATTAATATATAAATCAGTATAAATACCTGCTTTTACTATTATTGTATCCCCGGGTCCGGCAATAGTATCTGCTTTATTTATTGTAAAAAACGCTGTTCCAACTGATAGGCCATTATTTAAATCATCTCCAATATCACCATCAACATAATAATTAGTTGAATAGGCATTAATAGAAAGAAAAATAGACAGTAAAGTAAAAATTACTTTACCAATTTGTTTTTGTATTTGAGTATTCATTGTAAATGAATGTTAATTTACTGTTAAATCGTTGCTGAGTATAGCCTAAGAATAAAGAATTCTTTTGCTTTTATAGACAGAAAGTTTGCTCTGGTTTATTTATTAACCAGCATATTTATATATATGCTAAATTAAGATTTATTTTGGAGAATTACCAGTAAATAGTAAACTTATCGGTATGTGTTGTTATAAAAATGTTGGAAAAGCTTTATGCTTTTCCAACCTTAAAATTTTAAAATTATTGAATAATTAATTGTTTTGTTTGCGAATACCCATCGGTTTCCATCCTATATAAATAAATTCCTGCTGGTAGTTTTTCTTTTTTATTGCTTATCCTGTTCCATAATACCTGATGATTTCCAGCTGGCAATGTATTATCAACCAATGTTATTAATTTTTCACCAAGTAAGTTGAATACGCAAATCACTACTTTCGATTCATTGTTTAATGAATAATTAATGGTTGTTTCTTTTGTAAACGGATTAGGATAAGCATCTCCCAGACCAGTAATAATCATATTATCAGCATTGATAGAAGTTGGTGATGATGTTGCATTTAATGAAAATACAGATGTTCCCAGTTCGGTAAATACAGTTGGATAATTTTCTTTAAACGAAATTTCAGGATTGTTTACTTCCGCTTGCTCACTTTCATCCCAAACTTTTAATATAATTGGATTTCCAACTATATAACCATCCACTTCATCAGTTGTAGGATCATCCTTTGATGCTATTATAGGTAACAATCCATTGATGTAATTTTCAAATTTTACAACACCCACACATAATTTACCATCAAAAACCCCAATTTCATCACCCGGTTGAATATCCAGGTTATTAATTTGAATATCTTTTGAATACAGGTTCATATGGTCAAGTCCATTTTCACCCCAAACCAGATTGAAATGAGTTTGCGTGGATTCCATGAATAAATTATCAGAAATTGCAGATTTAAGCATATTTTCACCATAAGTAATTGAGGTAATTTGATTCACTTTAAGTTTATATCCTTCACCAGGAATAAAATTACCAATGTTATTTATCCATCCTAACGGTGCAATATTTTCCATGGATATACCAGTTTCATCCTGAACTTTAACTAAGGAATTCTTATATATTAAATCGGCTAGTTTATCTTCAGCGGACTGAGCAGTTTTTTCAGGGTAAGAAATAATGTTCCAACCCTTAGTAAGCAATATTTCGATTGCATTTTCGAAATTGAAACCGGAAATAGTTAAAGAATCGTTTGCGTTAACTTTTATCAAATATCCTTCTGATGGAGCGTATGAGCCTATTCCATTATCCCAGCTATTTAATACATAAACAATTGCATGTCCGGCTTCGTCCATAACTTTAACTAAAATATTACTATCAATTAACGGTTGAATAATATCCATCATATTAATCGATGGAGGTTGAACATTAAATGAGATAATATTCCAGCCTTTACTAAGTTGAATTTTTTGTATTGCTCCAGGAACTGGTTCGATAACATCAACAGTTATTGAAGTAGTAGCTGAACAAGAATTGTTATTAGTTATAGTAACTGAAAGAGTGTCTTGTCCAACATCGGTCCATGTTGCAGCTATATTTTCTGTATTGTTGCCGCTTGTAATATTTCCACCGGAGATAGTCCAGGTATAAGCTAACATACTCGATATTGTTGAGTAGTTATATGATTGATTTTGAGTTACACTTAATGGTCCAGTAATGGTTGGTATAGGCAGCGGATTAATGGTGATCGGATAATTTGCAGAAACTGTGCCATTGCCACAAGCATTTGTTCCCTGAACAGTTAAGTTCCCACTGGTTGCATTAGTTGCAAAGTCAATAGTAATGCTATTCGTAGAACCACTAATTGTAGCTCCAGTTCCGGAGTAACTCCAGGTATAACTGGCAGCATTGGTAATGGTGCCGACAGTAAAAGAAATACCACTTGATCCGGCACAAACTGCTGATGTTCCTGTGATAGCTCCTGCTGCAGCAGGCATCGGATTGATTGTAACCGGATAATTTGCAGAAACTGTACCGTTACCACAAGCATTTGTTCCCTGAACAGTTAAGTTCCCACCGGTTGCATTAGCTGCAAAATCAATAGTAATGCTATTCGTAGAACCGCTAATTGTAGTTCCAGTTCCGGAGTAACTCCATGTATAACTGGTAGCATTGGTAATGGTGCCAACAGTATAAGATATGCTATTTGATCCGGCACATACAGCTGATGATCCTGTAATAGTTCCTGCTGCAACAGGTAGCGGATTGATTGTAACCGGATAATTTGCAGAAATTGTACCACTGCCACAAGCATTTGTTCCCTGAACAGTTAAGTTCCCACTGGTTGCATTAGCTGCAAAATCAATGGTAATACTTTCTGTTGAGCCGTTAATTGTAGCGCCGGTTCCACTATAACTCCAGGTATAACTGGTAGCATTGGTAATGGTGCCAACAGTATAAGATATGCTATTTGATCCGGCACAAACTACTGAAGTGCCTGTAATAGCACCAGCTGCAAGAGGCAGTGGATTAACTACTACATGTGCCGTATCTATTAATGTATCTCTACAACTTGTAATGGTATTAATAGTTGCTATATAATATGAATTTGTTATTGAAGGAGAAAATAGGAAATCCTGGTCGCTACCATTCCCGGTAAGAGGGCCTTGCACAGTAACATTATCAAGAGTTCGGTTTAATCTATATTCAACATTCGTTTCAGTGGCAGAGACAATAACTGTTGCTTGACTACCTTCACATATTGTATCATTGCTTATAGCCAGTGAATTATTTGGTAGCGGATTAACCGTAACAGTTGGCATAGCTGTTAGGGTATCATTACAACCAGTTGCTGTAAATTCTGCAGTAATAAAATAATTATTAGTAGCAGTTGGATTAAAATTAATATTAATAAAACTTCCGGTTCCTGCGAAAGGCCCATCAATAAATAATTCCCCAGTTACCTGGTACAAATTGTAATCTACACCCACTTCAGAACTCAATAAACTTAAAATTGCTGGTTGGTTTTCGCAAATGCTATAATCGTTTACAGTGATCGTTTTATCGGGCATCGGATTAACAACAAGAATTGCCGTATCAGATAGGGAAGGGGTAGCATTATCGCCATCAACAATACATATATATTGACGAAGGTTATAACTAACATCTGGATTATTGATGGTTAATATATTTGATATTTCTCCCGGAATGTTAACAAATGTTGAGCCACCATCTGTACTTTCCTGCCATTGATAGGTTAAATTTGTTCCAGTG
>CAZBZX010000256.1:0-6584 GCA_964496465.1 uncultured Bacteroidales bacterium | reverse complement strand
AAATAGAAGAGAAACATTGGGTCTTTCATAAGCCGGTTTTTAAGCCGGCTTTTTTTATGTTATTTATGCGAAACTGATTATTCCAAAACAATCTTTTTGTAATACATGCTATCACTGGTTTCAATTACAATAAAGTATAAACCGGTATTGTATTCTGAGAGATCAATTTGGTTGAATTCTGACAATTCATTTATAACCTCCACTAAACCCCCGCTATTATTTATAATATTAATTTGCTTTATAATATCATTTGTATTAAGCTGTTCAATAATTACTAAACCATTTGTTGGATTCGGATATATATTAAAGGCAGAAGTGGCTTCCTGAAGTAATCTAATACCTAAGCCTTCCTCTACAACAATCACAATTTTTTGAGTAGTATCCAAACCTCCTGCATCAGTAACCTTAATTAATAATTCGTGAAGCTCTTTATCATTGGTTAATTGGTTAGCAACAATTAAGGAACTGTCAACTATTGAATAATAAATTGCATCATCAAATGAAACTTCATTATTAGAAGTAAACTCATATGTAAATGAATCATTTATATCTTCATCATCAGTTATAAAATACCCAACAATATCGCCAATTTCTGCATTAGTAAATACTGTGTCGTTACTTATATATATTCCTTTTGGTTGTTCATCAACATCTTCTATATAAACAGAAATATTTGAAGAATCAGCAAAGATACCATCATTTACTTTTATAGTAATATTATAATAATTTAACTCTTCATAATTAAAGGAATTTAATACGGATAAAATACCTGTTGACTCGTTAATAAAGAAAATGTTATTTTCGTTCCCTTGTGTAATTTCATAATAAAATGTATCAACACCATTATAATCCACTTCAATTGTGTCAAGTATTATTGGGTTATTATTGTTCTCGGATAAAGTATATGATTGACTTGATATGTCAATATATTCATATATATCAGTTAAATATAAATAATAATCTGCTGTATCAGCAAAAGTGCCATCGCTTGCTGCAATTCTCAATTTGAAATAGTTATGTTTTTCATAATCTACTGATTTTAATATTGAAAGTACACCAGATACCGAATCAATAGCGAAAATTTCATTTTGATCCTCATCAGCTAAATAAAAATAAACTGAGTATAATCCGTTGTATACACATGTAATAGTATCAAAAATAATTGGATAATCATTATTTTCTGATATTGTATAATAACTATAATTGATATAAGGATGTTCATCAATGTCATTAATATAAATTCTAATTGTTGCAGTATCATAAAATTCGCCATCATTTACAACTATCCTTAAATCGAAAGATGGATTTGTTTCAAAATCTAATGCATTAATATTGGATACAATTAGATTGTTATTTGTATCAATAATAAAGGCATTATCGGTATTACCGGAAATAATTTCATTATAAAGTGTATCTCCATCAATGTCGTAAACAGTATTATCAAAACTATAAACAAAACTACTTTCATTAATATTTTCATTTATGGATTTTTCACCATTATTAATTGAACATGGTTCATTAATATTATTTATATCAATATATACTGGTACATTAATTCCATAATAGCCATCAGATATATTAATCATCCCAGACAATCTAATACTCCTTTCATAATCAAAATAAATTGAATCCTTTATTGAAAGAATTCCAGTAGAATCGTTAATATTGAAATATGATGAGTGATATGGATCAGTAAATTTAAGTTTTGAGCTTGCATCTTCATCAATTGCGATTATTGTATCAATTATTGAACCACTAGGTTGGTTTTCATCTATTGTAAACCATAGTGTATCGCTACATTTTGGTATTTCATTAATATCATTTATAGCAATTAAAATAAGGGTAGTATCAATAATTGAGTCCACAGAACTGGCAAATAATAATGATATAGTGTCATTCAGTTCATGATTAAATAAACTAGAATCTTTTACATATAAAAATCCATTTGATTCTTGAAAGCTTATAGCATCATTATCATCGCCTAGCAGAAGGTTTGTTACGGGTGATCCTTCATTCCAATAATAAGCTTTTATTGAATCAATTAAAAAATTATTAGCAATATTTTCATCTACGCTTATTACTTTTTCTTCACAGAACAATGTTGGCCCATTGTACTCGTATGCCCCCATATCAATTTTATTTAATAAAATACGATTATTCATAGCAAGGTCTATAGTCCCTATACTATCAGTTGAATCCGATTTACCCGCATTAATACAAGGCGATGATCCTTTAAGTTGATATGGAAATTTACCGGATAATATAAAATATGGATTATGATCAATGTTACCATTTGTATCTAGATTTTCACCTACAATATTACTGTATAATATATTAGTTGAGCTTGAGTTTCCAGTAATATTCTTGCCATTTAATGCCAAAATGCTATTAATTATATTGGGCTGACCACCATACATGTATATTCCATATGGTTTGTTGTGCGCAATTGTTACATTTTTAATAGTTCCATATCCTCCGTATATACCAATTGCAGAGGTGTTATTATTGTAAAATAAACAATTTTGGATCATTCCCTTATTATCAAAGTTTAATGCCGAAGCGGTAAAAATACAACCTGTTGTTGTATTATCATGAATAGTGCAATAATCCATAAGTAAAGTTCCATAATTAATAGTTACTGTTGCTCCATAGCCTGCCCTGTTAAATGAAAATAAACTATTGGAAATAATGATCGTGCCATCATTCTCTACGTAAATTGACCCGCCTTTTGTATCTGCATTGCTTGAACCGAATGCATTTCCGTATTGAAATTTACAATATTTAAACACAGATGTATCCGTTGAAGAATAAGTACTTGTATATCTAATACCTTGCCAACCACCACTTGTATTGGTCAGTACTTTATTTTTAGCAGAAAAGGTTATTGAATCGGTTTGGGTACCTAGAGCAACTATTTTACCTAAAACATTAATTTTATAATGGCCTTGAAACTCTACATAAACTCCAGGATTAATAGTCAGGGTTCTGTTATTTTGTATCGTTAAATTGTTGTAAACTTTTATTGTGTCTGCATACCAGGTAATATCTTTATCAGGTAACTCTGCATATTCATTGCTGTCTAGCACATATATATTAAAATTTAGTGTATCACTTGAATATGAATTTTCAACTTTAATAGAGATTTCAAAAGTATTTTTTGCTTGATTGGATGCAGGGGTCCAATATACTGTATCATTTTGAATACTCATTCCATCTGGTTTACTGATAAACGATAAATCATATAAGGTAGGATAAGTAACTACATGAAGTGCTTGTTTAAATGTAGTATCGTACTTTATCTGCTTATCTGAGACTGAATTCAAAAACATTATTCTTTCTGTTGGAGTAGAATCCTGCTCAAAAGCTCCAATATCAATACGATCAAATGCAACACGTGAACCTTTTTCTAGATCAAGTTCTGGAATGTTTAAACCTGTTATATCAGGTGTGCCTGCATTAATTAATAATGATTTAGGATTTAAATTATAATTGTTGTTTGTTGTATCTTCAAAGCATGGATCGAGAATAACATTTGATTCTGTATAAGTAATATTGTTATTATTCCCATATAGAGTAATACTACTCAATCCATTTTCAATGCATGAATATTTAATTTCAATGTCAGAGTTTTCAAGATATATTTGATCATTTAAAAAAGTGTTATTCCAGACTATAGAATTATAAAGTTGAACATTTGCATTTCCACATGAAATTGCAGATCCACCAAAATTACCTCCATCCCTTGTTGAGTCATTAACGAACGTACAGTTAAATATTTTACAACTATTCTTTCCCCCAATAGCTATAGCTCCACCGCCTGTAGATGAAATGTTTTTATTAAATAAACTATTGGTTACAAAACATTTTCCAAATAAAGATTGTATTGCACCTCCTGTATTTATATTTAGTCCGTTATTATAAAACTTACAGTTAGATATATAAGAATCTGAATAATAGGATTTTATTGCTCCACCATCGCTGTAACTATCATTGGAAAAATCACCATTATTTTCGAAATAGCAATTTTTAATTCTCAATTCAGATCTATATCCATATATGGCTCCTCCACCTTGATACCACCCTTCACAAATAGCCTGATTTTGGGAAAAAGAACAATCCGAGAAATCAACCTTCTTAAAATTATTTATATAAATTGCACCTCCATGTTCATATCTTCTTGAATATGAAAAATTACAAAAATGAAATTTCGAAGTATCGTTGATTGTATCCGTATAATTATATACTATTCCATTCCAGCAGCCCAATGTATCAAAATTAGTGTAGCCAGTTGTATCATAAATGGTAAAAGTTATTGAATCGATATTATTTCCAACTGCCAATATTCTTCCTTTTACATTTAAATTATAAAAGCCCTGAAATTCAACATAAACTCCAGGTGCTATTGTTAATGTTCTACCTTTTTTTATAGTGAGATTATTATAAACCTGCATAGTATCTTGATCCCAAATAACATCATTATCAGGTAATTCATAATATTGGTTCAGTTTTAGTACAAATATCTCTAGATCAATAGTATCAATTATTTCTCCATTATTTACTAAAACACTAAATGAGTATACCTCACCACCTTGTTCTGTAGTAGGAATCCATTTTATAGTATCATTCTCAATTGTTAGTCCGGTTGGTTTATTAATAAAGGAGTAACTGTAATTTTCAGGATAACTGTATATTTCAAGATGTTGCAGGTATATTGAATCTGTTCTTACAGTTTGCATTGAGAAAGAAGGTAGTATTAAATATGGTGTTGGATTGGCTTGAAGTTCATAGGCTCCCATATCGACTACAGATTCATTTAAACCATTGTAAATTCTTGAATGACCCTTATAATCATATTTTGATACTAGACTATCCACACCTTTGTTTAAACAGGGTGAAGTACCCTGCAAACTATACGGGTCTATACCTGTTCCAATAAATAATGGGTCCCTGTCAATATTACCATTATCAAGAGTATCTAAACCACCAATATTATTACATTTTAATATAGGCGATGAGTACAAATTGCGTATGTTAGTATTGTTATTAGTTATAATATTATTTAATAATATTGCTTCAGAATACATAATATCTACACCGATACCATTATTATTATCAATTGTATTGTTAATTATTTTCGGTGTTGCATTATATGCATCAATGCCACCACCATAATTATTTATAATGAGGTTATTTTGCAATAGTGTTGTACAACCATTTACATATATAGCACAATTAATGTTATAAGCCCTGCATTTTTCGAATTTACAGCTGATAATCTTAACTTTATTAAAATTTCTAATATAAAAAGCTCCTCCGTTATACTGATATGAATTGCCATATCCATTAGCATAATTAAATTCGCAATATCTAAACCAGGAAGTATCGCTCGATGCATCTGTATTATAAAATCGAATTCCATTCCATCCCCCAGAGCTTTTTGTTAAAACAGTATCTGGTGACGAAAATTTAATCCTCTCTTGAGCTGTACCAAAAGCATAAATCCATCCAACCACATAAATTTGATAATGCCCTCTAAATTCAACATAAACTCCTGGTTGGATAAATAATGTCCTTCCTGATTTAACGATTAAATTATTGATAACAATAATAGTATCTTCACTCCAAACAACATCTTCATCAAGTAAGGTATAATATTCATTACTATATAAAACATAAAATTCCATTTTTATAGTATCAGTTATTGAACCATTATTCAATACAATTTCAAAGTTGTAGGTTTCACCTGCTTGATCGGAAGTTGGAGTCCATTTAAAGGAACTGTCTTCAATAACTGCTCCTGCTGGTGCATTAATAAGCTGCAGACTATAATCTTTAGGGAAGCTATAAACTTTTGGAGTATAAGTATAAAGTTCGTTATATCTAATATGCCCTGTAATTAAGGTATCTGTTTTTATATAATATTGCGGATTACCTTGAAATTCATAAGCTCCTATATCAATAGTTGCATCGGAACCTCCTGTATATATTCTTGGATTCCCCAATAAATCTATTTTGCTGTACATGCTATCAAGCGTATAATTTGCATTACCGTAGTTAATACATGTAGATAAATCAGAAAGTACAAATGGGTTATTTCCACTATTAATGAAAAGTGGGTAAATAATTTGGTTGTTTTGACCTCTAACATTGTTAGTTTTAATATTACAGTTAGTGAATACAGCCAAAGTATCGTACATAATTATCTTATCATCAATAATACAATTAACTATCTGAGCATCGGATGAACCATATACACAAAGTCCAGCATAATAATTACCTGAAAACGTATTATTAATAATTTTTGGTGATGAGTTGTAACTAAAAATACCATAAAAATCATTGTCATAAATCATAATTAGGACCATGTTAGGAGTACCTGCAAGTCCCACAGAATCATTGAAATAAATGGAGTAATTCCAGACACCTAATATAGCTGTATTTATCTGTATCGTCAGCGCGCCCCCACTTATCCACGGACTCCAGGCTTTAATTTCAGTACCATTCAATAGTACCTGATAATAACCGCCCGCGATATTATCTGTGAGAATCCAATCGATGCTCTTGCCAAACGCCCCCAACTCATA
>CAZBZX010000255.1:4413-6587 GCA_964496465.1 uncultured Bacteroidales bacterium | reverse complement strand
AAGAGAAGTAAATCAAATACTTGAAAAATTTAAAAAAATTGATGATATTGAGCTAAAATATTTATACACTAAATAAATACTTTAAACCTAATCTGAAATGAAAAATAAATCGCTTGTTTCTATTAATGACTATACAAAAGAAGAACATTTAAGAATAATATCTTTGGCTGAAGAGTTTGAAAATAAACCTAACCAGGATGTACTTTTAGGTAAAGTTGTGGCAAACTTATTTTTCGAACCTTCAACCAGAACGCGGCTTAGTTTTGAAACTGCGGTAAAACGACTGGGAGGTAAGGTTATTGGTTTCTCTGATGCAGGCTCTTCAAGCGTTACAAAGGGAGAAACTTTAAAAGATACTATCACTATTGTTTCTAATTATTGCGATCTTATTGTAATGAGGCACCCTATTGAAGGGAGTGCTCGATATGCCAGTGAAATATCGCCTGTACCAGTAATCAATGCCGGTGATGGAGCAAACCAACATCCAACTCAAACGCTGCTAGATATGTATTCCATTAAAAAAACACAGGGTACACTTGATAATTTAAATATTTTCATGGTAGGTGACTTAAAATATGGAAGAACTGTACATTCACTTTTAATAGCTATGTCGCAATTTAATGCATCATTTAATTTTATTTCACCTGACGAATTAAAGATGCCCAATGAATACAAATCATATCTTGATGGTTTAGGATTAAAATATTATGAGCATAAAGATTTTACAGATATTATTTCTAAAGCTGATATTATTTACATGACCAGAGTACAGAAAGAACGATTTTCTGATTTGATAGAATATGAAAAAACTAAAAATGCATACGTTCTTAAAAATGAAATGCTTAAAAATACAAAGGATAATGTAAAAATACTCCATCCTCTCCCACGTGTAAATGAAATTAGCACAGATGTTGATGATAATATAAAAGCTTATTATTTTCAACAAGCTCGAAATGGCGTATTTGCTCGCCAGGCAATAATCACATCAATTTTAGGTTTAAAATAATTTAAAATTTTACAATTATGAAAGATAAAAAAAGGCTTGAAGTAATAGCTCTTGAAAATGGAACTGTAATCGATCATATAACAGCTGATAGTTTATTTGAAGTTATTTCTATATTAGGTTTAGATAAAAGTAAGAATAAAATAACATTTGGAACAAACTTAGAAAGTAAAAAGCTTGGCTTAAAAGCAATTATAAAAATCTCTAATCAGTTTTTTGAACAGGATGACATAAACAGAATAGCTTTAGTAGCTCCTCAGGCAAGTTTAAATATTATACATGATTTTAACGTAACAGAGAAAAAAATTGTAGAGATCCCTGACGAAATTAAAGGGATTGCTAAATGCTTTAATCCAAAATGCATCACAAATAATGATAAGGTTACAACAAAGTTTAATGTTGTTTCAAAGGAAAATTTAGCGTTGAGATGTTTTTACTGCGAAAAAATTACAGATAAAAAGCATCTAGAGATTCTTTAATTTTTTAATTAAATAATAATTCAAAAATATCTTTTATCTGCAAATAAGTATAGGGTTTTGTTATTAGGTTATTAAAACCAACATCTTTAAAATTTGTAAAATACATGGATGGATCATGAGCTGTTAATGCAATAATCGGTAAATTTTTATTTTTCTGATCCATTTCTTCTCTAATATATGCAACTGTTTCAAGTCCGTTCATAATAGGCATTTCAATATCAAGCAATACAATATCAATAGTTCGGCTTGTCATTATTTCAATCACTTCTTTTCCGTTTTTAGCTTCAAATACCTCACAGTCAAACTCCATTAATATTTCTTTAATTAGTACTCTGTTTATAACAATATCATCTGCAACAACAATTTTTAAATGCTTCATTAAATAGAACTACTTAATTTAAATCATTTTTACTAAAGTTAAAAAAAAATATCATAAATCTAAAGATGATTTATATCACTTTCTTAAATAACCAAGATCAATTTTAAAATGATGTTATCCGTATTTAATCTTCGTAAATTCGGTTAACAAAATTATTTAATTAATTATTTATTATGAGTGAGAAAGATTTAAGAAAAAACAGGAGTGGAAATTCTGATGATTTATCAACAACACAGATTAAAAATACTTTTATTGTAATAAACGATCAGATACAATCATTACACGAATGTTCAAATAATGATTTTTATACATT
>CAZBZX010000255.1:0-4403 GCA_964496465.1 uncultured Bacteroidales bacterium | reverse complement strand
TAAATAATAGTTTTAAGAAAAATTATGATGTTTCCAATACAATAATTAATAATTCAAAATTATTAATTAATCTATTACAAGAAAAAGCATCCTTTTCCCTATCTGAAGATTTTGAAAATTTCAAAAATAATATTATTGTTTTTTATGAAACTTTTCAAAACGAAATAAAAACATTAAACAAAAATATAGATACGCTTGATATATCATGTAATTCATTAAATTTTCCATTAAATACAATAAGTCAAAATCTATTAACCTTCGATTTTCTAATTTCAAATTTCAATATTTTCAATGCATCTAGAACTAAATATACAGTTTATATTCATCGATTGATTCAAAAAACCAAAATCCAGTTTGATAAGTTAATTAATCTCATTGATGTATTAAATAATAAAACAGAAATCCTAAAGCATAAAGCTGATGATTTAAACGATAGCATTCATCTTGCTCAGAAGAAGTTAAATATTGAGCTTAATGATTCAAAAAATCTTCTTGAATCAAAGAAAAAAAGTGCACTCAACAAATTAAAAGAAATTGAAGAAAAAAGCAGTTTGTCGAAAAATATTAACGATATCATAACAAATCTTCAATATCACGATATTTTAAGACAAAAAATGGAGCATATTCAAAAAATTCATAATGATGTGATTGAAAAATTGCAAAATTTTGAAAAAAGTGATAAGAATTTACGAGATCCTGAACATATAGCAGATTGTATGCTTTATATAAAAGAAATATCAGAATTACAATCAGCTCAGTTATTACATATAAATAAAAAATATCAGGTAGCCATTAATATAATTTCTGAAAATCTTAACAAAATAGGAGAAAATGTTAATGGAACAAATACTTTAACACAAGATGCTTTAGGTTATACATCAAAAAATAATTCGAATTTCCTTTTTAATTTAACTCAAAACATTGATAGTATTTATAAAAAATTTCTTGAGATTTTTTATGCGTTCGTTGAATTAACCAGTAGTTTGAAAGAATTTAAAAATCTTCATGAAGATTTTTTGCATGGATTAAATCTTATAGTTACTTACCTGAATAGTTTTACCAATTTATCCAACAATTTCATTCATGCACTGGATGACGATACTAATTCAGATATGAAATCACAATTTAAAACACTTTTTAACGATATAGTAAATTCAAAAAAGGGCATTGATAATCAACTTAAAGAAACCATTAGCGTTATTAAAAATATTCAGTCAAATAATGCTATAATTCATTTAATTGAAGAAGCTCAAAATAATTTTCTGGTATTTTCTGATGTATTTATTCAAAAATTGAAAATCCATAGCAGGGAAGCTAACCAAAAATTAATTGATAACAAAAATTTATGTCGCTCTATAACTTCAAATATTCAGCATACATTAAAACAAGTTAAATATTATGAATATTTCGAGCAAATTATTGAAAATATTATTAATGAATTAAACACATTAAATAGATCTATCAGTAATAATATTGGACAAGCTAAACTGGATAAAAGTGGTAAACTTAATAATCTTAAAAAGCATTATACAACTGGAAGTGAACATGATATTCATGACCTGTTTATTGAACAAGGTATAAATCAAACTTCAGAATACGAAGATAATATGGATGAAGACAACATTGAACTATTTTAACTACAAACATATGAACACAAAAACTTACAAACTTACAGTAACAAAAAACAAGAAAAATCCTGATGAAGGAAATATTTCTATTGAAGGTGATTTAACGATTAGAAATATCAAAGAAATTAAAGATACTCTTGTTACAAGCACGAAGCCCTATAAATCTTTATCTATTCGGATTAAGAAGGTTGAAAACCTTGATATCACTTTTGTGCAGCTTTTAATTGCAATTAAAAAGTCATTTAAAACTGTAACGATTAATACTGAAATCCCTCAGCATGTTCAAGGTATTATAAGCAAATCAGGACTCAAGGAATTTTTAAGTACAAATATTATTTCTAACTAAATAAACTTTATACAATGGAAAAAGAAATATTGGTAGTAGACGACTCAGAAAGTATACGGGAAGTTGTAAAATTTACCTTGGAAAGTAATGGTTATAAAGTTACCCTAGGTAATGATGGAAAGCATGCAATGAATTATTTGGATGGAAGACATTTCGACGTAATCATTACTGATTTACATATGCCTGAAATGGATGGTATTGAACTTATTAAAAATGTTAGAAGTAAAAATGAATATTCAAGAACTCCAATCCTGTTTCTAACAACCGAATCCCAGGTTACAAAAAAAATGCAAGCAAAAGACGCTGGTGCTACGGGTTGGATTATTAAACCATTTGCTCCACAAAAATTAATCCTTGCACTAAATAAAGTAATAAAATAATGGATAATTTACAGAAAAAATTTATTGAAGAAGCTACAGATAATATTAATGATCTTGAAGAAGCTTTACTCTCAATAGAAAAAACTCCTGATGATAAACAATTAATTGAGCGTATTTTCAGGGCTTTACATACCCTCAAAGGAACAGGTGCCATGTTTGGGTTCAATAATATTAGTGAACTAACACATGACTTAGAAAATATCTATGATTTAATCCGAGAAGGGAAAAAAGAAATTGAAAAAAACATTCTTGATGTAACGTTACAATGTGTCGACCATTTAAGGAATTTATTAGCAGACGCAAGTTTTTCAAATGCTGAGAATATTGAATCGCAAAAAATTATTCTTGATAAAATTCATGGCTTAATTAATGGTAAAAAAAATGAAGAAAGCACTAATGAAAAATTGAGTTCAAATCAGCAAAACGACTCTGCCAGCGATAATAATACCTATTTTATTTCATTTCAACCTGAAGAAACATTACTAAAAAATGGTAACAATCCTTTGTTTTTAATCGATGAATTAGTATCCCTGGGAAAATCTATTATTTATCCACAAATAGAAAAAGTACCTGATCTTTCAAAGTTAAATGCTGAATTATGTTATATACATTTCGAAATAATCTTATCAACAAATAAAGGAATTAATGATATTTCAGATGTTTTTATTTTTGTTGAAGATGAATGTAAACTGGAAATTCAAAAATTAACTGATTTTGATATTTTCGAAAATGATGGAATTGTAAAAAAACTTACAAACCTTAAAAAAGTAACTCAATCATCCTATTTAGGAGAAATTCAGAAAGTATTAAAAACTATCAAGTCTCATAAGGCAAAAGACGAAGGCTCCCTCGCTAGTGTAAAAAATGAGAATTTAATTTCAAGTATTAGAGTAGCATCTAGCAAGCTTGATTCTTTAATGAACCTGGTTAGTGAGTTGGTAACAACACAAGCCAGATTGGCTTTATATGCCGAAAATGATGGCAAAGCTGAATTAATCGCTATATCAGAAAATGTTCAAAAATTATCCCGCCAATTAAGAGATATTGCCTTCGAAATAGTGCTAATACCAATCGAAACTGTTATCACAAAATATCAACGCCTTGTTAGAGATTTATCAAGTGAATTAAATAAAAAAGTGCAATTTATTACAGAAGGGACCGATACAGAATTAGATAAAACAATTATTGAAAATTTATCAGATCCACTTTTACATATCATTAGAAATTGTATTGATCACGGAATTGAAACTCCTGCAGAAAGAAAAAGTAAAGGAAAGTCTGAAGAAGGCACCATTTTATTAAAATCATATTACTCAGGAACAAATGTGGTAATTGAAATAAGAGATGATGGTGCAGGAATTGATCCGGAAAAAATAAAAGCAAAAGCCTTAAGGACCGGTGTTATTAATGAAGATACAATATTGAATAAATCGGATTTATTCGATTTGCTCTTTTTGCCAGGATTTTCAACGGCCAATAAAGTCACCGATGTATCTGGCCGTGGAGTAGGTATGGATGTTGTTAAAAGAAAAATTGCCGAGATAAGGGGTGAAGTTAAAATAGATTCCGAAATAAATAAAGGAACTAAGTTAACAATTATACTTCCGCTAACTTTATCAATAATTGACGGATTATTAGTTAAAATAGCTGATACACATTTCATTATTCCATTGTCCGCTGTTGATAAAATATTCGCTATTAATCATAATGAAATTCATAAATCATTCAATAACCACATAAAACTGGATGGTAAATTATTACCCTATTTCTACCTACGTGAAGAATTTACCGTAAACCATGATCCACCTGAAATTGAACAAGTCATACTGGTGCAATATCAAGAAAAACAGGTGGGAATTGTTGTAGATTATGTGGTTGGAGAATACCAGGCCGTTTTAAAACCGCTTGGAAAACATTACAAAAACCAGGAAATGATTTCAGGTGCATCAATATTAGGAGATGGCACTGTTGCTCTTGTTTTAGATACCAATAAACTTATCAATATTATATCATATCAAAATTTAAACTTGGAGGAAATAAAAAATGACT
>CAZBZX010000254.1:0-6604 GCA_964496465.1 uncultured Bacteroidales bacterium | reverse complement strand
ATAAATATCTTTTTCATTTTAAATGGTTAAATAAGTTGTTTTTCATAATAATACTATTAATAACTCAATTTCAAATAATATATTATTATAAATGAAGTGATTGTTATATATATTATTTTGCCTTTACAAACTCTTCAATAGAATTGTATTTAACTAATTTTAAACCAGGTTGAAAATTGTAGAGGTTTTCTGAAAGATTTTCAAATCCACTTGTTTTATTGTGTTTATAAAAATAAAAATCAGAGTGGGTTAAATCTATATCCATGTTTGATAAACAATGAGGAAATTCTTTCCCATACTGATGAACTGCCGTCCCAAAATAAAGCATAATATCATAGCCAATAAAGCTATAACTAAACCTGGAAGGTTCGGTATAATAAAATTCGTGGTATTTTTTTAAAAAATTCTTAATTTCTTCATTTTCATAATCAACAAAAAATGGGGTCATATATTTAACATTTAAATTATGAAAATATTCTACATCGAGTTTAATGAACCATTGCCACATTGGATATCCAATTACTTCAATATCATAATATAAAAGCAATCCATTAAGTTTTGTAATAATCTCACTAACAAAGGTCTCTTTTGTTGAATTAATAAAAACAACATTTTTTAAATATTTTGAAAGTGAATGATCCAAAGATTTTTGTAATGTATCATTATAAAGCACTTCCTTAATCCTGACCTTATTAAAATCTGTCTTTTTTGAAATACATGGATACAAATCTTTTTTAAAGTCCGCAAGTTTAATTGAATCAACAAAAGTTTTAGGATTTACCAGGACAATATTACAATCATAATAATTTGATAGAAGTTCGGCAATTAAATAATTTTCATATTCTTTTGAATTCCTGACCATAAAAAGATTTGGGTTATTTAACAACAAATCATTTTCGTTTACAAATGGTACAACAATTTTAATATCATCATACCTTATCTCATCCGCTATTTTCTTAACGGCTTTTCGATAAACAGGCCCAATTACTAACTGGACATCCAATTTCCTAATAGAATCAACAATCCATTTAATATCATTTGTATCATTTTCAACTGAAAATATGTTTAAATTTATCGAAATTCCCATTCTTCGTAATGAATCAACTGCGATTAGTAATCCTTCATAAAATTCTAAAAATTTACATGTTTTTCTATAAATCCTAAATTCTTTATTATTTTGTGTATACCTATTTAATATAGTATCTGTTGGATTTAAAGCTTTATTTTCTTCAAGATAAAATGGGATAAGCAAAGCAACATTTATTGTATCCAACCTTTCAGTTAAATTAATTAATTCGCAATTATATTCTTTCTTATCAGCAAATTTTATAGAATCATAATTAATAGTACTAGTATCTTTCAAACCTTGGTATTCATCTCCAAAAGTTGAAACCACCATAGTGTATTTTGGTATTCTAATGTACTGACCATATTTTAACTGGCTGGTTTTTAATTCTTCATTAGCCTCTTTAATATCCTTAATTGATACATTAAATTCTCTGGATAAAGAATATAATGTATCTTTCCTTTTTACTTTGTAAAAGACATATTCTTCATCATCTGCGACTGCTCCAGCTTTAATTTTGGGAATTTTGAGTATCATATTATATTTTAATCCTGCCCTTACATCTGGATTTAAACCATATACTATTGTAGTATCAACCTTATATTTTTTCATTAGAGAATACAGGGTCTCACCTTTTTGAACTTCATGGTAATAATAATTTCCTTCTTCTTGCTCTTCTTTTATTTCAACAACTTCAGGAATTTTCAAAACCTGACCGATCATTAAACCATACATTACTTCAGGATTATATTGAATCAAATCCTTAAATGATACATTGTATTCTTTACTTATCGAATATAAAGTTTGTCCCTTTTTTACGGTATGAACATAAAACACTACATCGTCAATAATAATTCTTTCAGTTGATTTTTCAATAATAACAGGTTCTGTTTGCGAATATGCCAAACTAAAATTAAAGCATAAACATATTAGCAAAATACTTTGCAAGGATAAAAATACTCTGGCTTTCAGGTTAATCACTATTTATTAAATTTACATTAAAGCATTTTTCTAAAATAATAGAAAAAAATGAACTTGGCTAATTAAAATCTCAAAACAAATTGAATAATTATTTATGTAACGTGAAATAATAAAAAAATATATAAATTAAAAAAAATATTTATATTTATACCAGCTATTGTTTAAAAATGAAAAACAAATTCAATAAGGATCAAATTCTTCAAAAACTTTTAATATGGATTTTAATAATTATTATACCGTTAATTCAATATAATAAATTACTTGATATTTCTTTGCTTCCAAAATTTCTTTCATTAACATTAGTTTTTTCATTGTTCCTTATATTTATAATTATAAAAAAGAATAAAATTGATCTTTCTTTTAACATTGCACACATAATTTTTATAATTTATTTTATATATACAGGTATATCAATATTCTATAGCCCATTAAAATTCGATGCACTTTTTGTATGGTCGAAAATTTTTCTGTTAATTACTGGTATTTTAATATTTCAGATAGATTTTGATAAAAACATTTTAATTATTAATGCATCAAAAGCTTTTTCGATATTAGGGATTACTATTTCCTTTTGGGGAATTATTCAATTTATTATTCATTGTTATGGTGGAATAAGCCATGAAGAGTTATATAATATAAAAGCTAGATTTTCACATAAAAACTTATTTGCTGAAATACTATTTATCACAATTCCCTTTTCACTTTTTAATACCAGATATTATAATGGCGTATGGCGTTCAATAGGGATAGTGTCATTTCTTTTATGCTTCTCATTAATTATTGTTTTAATGACAAGAGCGGTTTGGATTGCTACTATTATTAGTTCCATATTAACTATTTTAGTCCTTATTTATCACTTTAAACCACAAAAAAGAAGTCTTCTTAGATTATTATATGGCTTGATAGGTGTATTAATATTTACATTCATTATAGTATCTGGATATTCAAGGATTGACTCATTTACTACATTTCAAAAGCAAAGCCAAAAAATTTTTAATCTTCATTATGGCTCAGTGCAAGACAGATTAGAGCTTTGGAGTAAAACAAACAAATTAATTAAAGAAAAACCTTTTGTTGGACATGGATTAGCAAGTTGGAAAATAAAAATTCTTAAAGAAGGAAATGAAAATCTAAGATCTAAAGATCAGCTTACTTTTTATCAAAGGCCACATAATGATTATTTATGGATTTTATCTGAAAATGGAATAATAGGATTGCTTATATACGTGTTAATTTTAGTGTTCTTTTATAAATATCTATTCAAGGAACTTAAAGTCAGCGATAACGGTATTCGGCATATATACCCTTTAATTTTTCTTGGTTTTACAGGTTATTTGGTTTTTTCATTTTTCAGCTTTCCCAAGGAAAGAATTGACCATTTAATTTTTCTTATAATTGCCTTTAGTATAATTTTAAACAATAAATTAAAAAAATCAATTCATATTAAAACATATTGGTTAATACCTATTTTATTAATTTTAATTGGATTTTCTATTATTTCAATAAATCGAATTATCGGAGAAAGTCAAATTAAAAAGGTATATGCGGCAAAAGAAGTAAATAATTGGAACAAAGTTATTTATGAAGCTTGTAAAATACCACAAAAAATATATGTAATTGATCCAGTTAGTACTCCTGTTGCATGGTATATTGGAAATGCCAACTTTAACTTAAAAAACTACGATAAAGCATTTGAATACTATAAAACTGCTTATTCAATTAATCCTTATCATATTCATATATTAAATAATTTAGGAATATGTTATGTAGTTAAAGGAGATCTGGAAAAAGCTTTAAAAACGTTTGAAGAGGCCTTAAATATTAGTCCTGATTATATAGAAGCTTTAATGAATAAATGCGCAGTTTTATATTCTAAAAAACAATTCCTTAAGGCATACGAACCCTTCCATAAAATTACACCATCAGATAATCCTAAATACAAGCTTTTTGCAGATAAAATTATACCAGTTAAATACGAAGAAATTTGCAGTAAAATTAATATTGTTGAAATTACAGATGTTCTTGAAAATATAAGAAATACGCCTGAATGGATGTGGCATATTTATAATAAATCAATTCAAAACGAAATTACGTTTAAAAAACAAATTCTTATAGATGCTGTATACTTTCTTTATAATATGGAAAATAAAATTACCTATGAAGAGGCCCAAAAATTAAAGGAAGAATTAAATTTATAACTTTATATAATCTGTAATCTGAAGAGTTACCAAAAAGTACGTTTTAATTAATAAAAATTATTTTCTTATTATCCAAATATCTTGTGGCAATATTTTTTGTTTGCCTGGTTTAGTTACAATATGCTCTAGAATCTCAGCATTTTCAAATAATTTCTTTATAAATCCAATAGGGTGAAATGCAGAAAATGTTCTATGACCTTCTTTAACTTTACCTCTAACAACTAATTCGTTATTATTATATTTTATCACTTCCTTTTTTGTCATCTTAACTTTAAAATTATCACCTTGGGTTGTTAAAAACATGATGCCTCCCGGGCATAAAATTCTATACAATTCAATATACCAATCATAATGAAGCTGTTCTGATATATGCGTAAATATTGAGATACCATAAATTATATCAAAAAAAGCATCAGGATAGGGTAATTTTGCCTCTAATGAATTGTTATTAAAATTAATATTAGATAAATTCTGAGTACACCAATCAATAGACTTTTTATTATAATCTGTACCAAAATATTCACAACCATTCCCAATTACAACTGGTAAATGTCTGATTATCCTTCCTGGGCCGCAACCCCAATCTAGTATTTTTTTATCTTTCAGATCAATATATTTCTTAAAAAGATTGAAAAGCCACTTAGCAGTTTCAAAACTGTCATTATAATACTTTTGATAATTAATTTGGAATGATTCATAAATTAAATAATCAGGAGGCAAATCTACATCTGGGTACTTTATTTTAAAATCGTTATTTATTTTTCTATTTTTAATTTTCTGGAAATAATACCTGATCCAATCTAATATATATAATATCCGAAATTTTCGAAGTAAATTTGAAATCTGCCCCTTAATCATAATAAATGTTATTTAGATAAAACTAATACTTATTAAATATTCATTAATATCTTATTAATAAGTCATTCTAATAATATTTTTAATCAAAAATCACTTTTAAACACAAAATACATACTTGTTAAATTTCCTTTAAATATTGATTCACATTATTTTCAATTCTCTTTAAAACATCAGTAGCTTCTCCTCTGTCAAACTTATCTCCGGTAATATTTTCATATAGCTCAATATATCTTTCAGAGACTTCATTTACAAACTCATCGCTCATATCAGGAACCTTTTGACCATGTTGACCCTGAAAACCATTTTGAATTAACCATTGTCGCACAAATTCCTTCGATAATTGTTTTTGTTTTTCGCCACTTTTCTGTCTTTCTTCATAACCGTCTGCGTAAAAATATCTTGAAGAATCAGGTGTATGAATTTCATCGATTAAATAAATCTGTCCATTTTTTTTACCAAATTCGTATTTTGTATCTACTAAAAGCAATCCTCTTTCAGCAGCAATTTCAGTCCCTCTCTGAAATAATTCCCTGGTATACTTTTCTAAAAGTACATAGTCTTGTTCATCTACGATCCCTTGAGAAAGTATATCACCTCTAGAAATATCCAGATCATGCCCTTCATCAGCTTTAGTGGTTGGAGTAATTATAGGTGACGGGAATTTATCATTCTCTTTCATTCCATCAGGCATTGAAACTCCGCATAAAGTTCTCTTTCCAGAATTATATTCCCTTGCTGCATGTCCTGATAGATAACCTCTTATTACCATTTCAACTTTAAAAGGTTTTGCAAAATGACCAATTGTAACGTTGGGATCAGGAGAATTTATCATCCAATTAGGAACAATATCTTTAGTTGCTTTTAAAAACTTCACTGCAATCTGATTTAACACTTGTCCTTTATAAGGGATCCCCCTTGGTAGAACTACATCAAATGCAGAGATGCGATCGGAAACTACCATAACCATATAATTATCACCAATGTTATAAACATCTCTTACTTTACCAACATAAATACTTTTTTGGTTTGGAAAATTAAAATTTGTCGATGTAATCGCTTGTTTCATAATTAATTATTGATTTATTGATTTATTGTATTTCATTTTAATATTAGAATTTGGTAGTTAGTAGATTTCTCATACATTTAATACACGCTATTTAAGTAATTCTTTTCTATATATATTCTAACTTCTATATTCTAAATTCTTAAATACATATTATTCACTAACCATTTTCCTTTTTTGTTAATTCTACATATGCATCCACAATATGTTTTACCAGTTTATGACGTACAATATCCCTGTTATCAAAGTCAATTCTTTTAATCCCTTTAATATTCTCTAAAATTTTCATACTTTTTAATAATCCTGATTTTGATTGATCTGGTAAGTCTATCTGTGTTATATCGCCTGTTACTATAAATTTAGAATTTTCACCCATCCTTGTTAAAAACATTTTCATTTGATTAGTCGTAGTATTTTGAGCCTCGTCCAAAATGACAG